>NZ_KB291210.1:39093-52809 GCF_000318255.2 Capnocytophaga sp. oral taxon 380 str. F0488 | reverse complement strand
ACGACAAAGACAGCCTTGGCAATGCTAAAGAACTTACCTATACCCGCACTCGCGACGGCAATAGTGAGACTATAAGGGTACGCAATGGCAAGGTAAAGATTAAAGCTATCAGAGCCCATTCTAAGAGCTTACAGCAGGCTGATAGTACCCTTTATAATAATTCATATACACACGCTAAAACCGAAGTGCAGAAGCACGAATACACACAATTCAAACAGGTGAACAAACAAGTTAAAAGTAGCCCCATAAGGTACATCCTTTGGCTCTTACTACTCGCTATATTAGTATTTATTGTTTGGAAATACAAGCCGTTTCGGAAGATTTAAACAGCTTTTAAATGAAGTTTAAACTGCTAAAAAGGAGGACAGCAGTATAAAAATGTCCTCCGCTTTAAAACAACTCTCACATCATTTTAAACATAAGCCCGAAAGCCCTGCGGAGGACAATAAGTCTTCTGTGGGTTTTCGGGTTTTCTTATGTTTGATGTGAGAGTTGCAAAAGTACAACATTTTTTTAAAACACAAAAATTCATAATACAAATGAAATCAACATCCAATACTTGGCAACGTACGCCAATATCCTACTATGGAGGCAAGCAAACTATGTTACCCTATATTTTACCTCTCATTCCACCTCATAAAGTATATACAGAAGCCTTTTTTGGTGGTGGTGCTGTATTTTGGGCAAAAGAAAAAGCACAAGTGGAAGTAATTAATGACTTCAATGCTAATGCTTATACCTTTTACAAGGTGCTACAAACTCGCTTTACCGAGCTAAAAACACTTATAGAGCAGTCTTCTATAGTAAGCCGAGAAGCCTATAAATCAGCCTTAGTTATATACCATTCTCCTTTTGTTTTCAGTGAAGTACATCGCGCCTGGGCATTTTGGTACACCACCAATTGTGGCTTCTCTTGTCAAGTAGGTAACTGTCGTATTACTACCAATGGCAAGAATGCCACTTGTCTACACAATAAAGCGGACACCTTCACACATAACTATTCAGAGCGTCTCAAAGGTGTACAAATAGAGAATAATGATGCTACTGAAGTTATTGCTCTCCGTGATACCCCTGACACCTTCCACTACGTAGATCCACCCTATGTAGGAGCCAAGCAAGGACATTACGGAGGCTATGAGCAAGAGCATTTTAATGAGTTATTAGCTACCCTTGTCACCCTCAAAGGCAAGTTCCTACTAAGCTCCTATCACAATGAAGAGCTAACCAAATACGTACAGCAATGCGGTTGGCATCAAAAAGAAGTGTCAATGCATTTAGGCAGCAGCAATAGCGCAGGAAAGAAACGTGTAGAAGTGCTTACCGCCAACTACCCTATATAATGTATAGGCACAAAAAAAACACGGATAGCTATATTGCATATCCGTGTTTTTTTATTACCTTTGTCCCGTTCAACCCCCACTCAAAAAATGTACATTTCATTTTAATTTTTGGTACATTTCGTTTTGCGGATTATACCATATCTGATAGAAGGAATTTGTATATAAAAAAAGTGTTTCTCAACAGTAGTATAGTACCAATATTACAATACCAAGTAATAGCATTTTTTAAAAGTAAAAGATAAAAAATAAAAGATAAATTGAAACTTGAATAAATGATGAAGGGAGGAAATCGCAAGGGTAGATGGGTAAATTAAGGAGGTGGCTTATACAAGACTTAAACGATAAACGAACAATGAGTGGCTCTACAGTGGCTCTACAGTGGGTCTACAGTGGCTCTACAGTGGGTCTACAACGAACAATGAACGAACGAAAGACGAACAAAAGACGAACAAAAGACGAACAATGAACGAAGATAAGGTGAAGATAAGGTGAAGATAAGAGGAAGATAAAATAGAGGCAAGGTGAAATTAAAATGGAGCTTGATAAAATCGGAATTGTAGCGTTTTTGAAAAAATAATTTTTCTTGCTTCATTGTTAATTACTGATTATTTTGTACTTTTGTCGCTTTGAGTGCTAACCATTGTTTACTGATGAAAAAACAAATTACCAATACTGTACTAATGGTGCGCCCTGTGCGCTTCCGTATGAACGAAGAAACCGTTGTGAACAACTATTTCCAGGAGGAAATGGATTTGAAGAACGAGGAAATCAATCGCCAAGCGCAACAAGAGTTTGATACCTTTGTGCATAAACTACGTGAGGTAGGAGTAAAAGTGATTGGCGTAGACGATATTTACGAGCAAAACACTCCTGATTCGGTATTTCCGAACAATTGGATTACCTTTCACCAAAATGGCAACGTAGCAATTTACCCTATGTTTGCCGAAAATCGGCGTCGTGAGCGTCGTGAGGATATTTTGGACAAGGTAGAGGAAGATGGTTTTCTCATCGAAAATGTGTATGACTATACTGATGCTGAACAAGAAAACATCTTCTTGGAAGGTACAGGGGCTATGGTGCTCGACCGTGTGCATCGGAAGGCTTATTGTGCGCTTTCGCCCCGCGCTGATGAGGAACTATTTATTGAGTTCTGTGAAGATTTTGAGTATACGCCTGTAATTTTCAGGGCTTACCAAAAGGTAGATGGTAAGCAAGTACCTATCTATCACACCAATGTGATGATGGCTTTAGGTGAAAATTTTGCGGTGGTGTGCTTAGATACTATCACCGACAAGAGTGAGCGCAAGAACCTTTTGCATCACCTAAAAGAAGACAAGAAAGAGATTATCAGCATCACCCCTGAACAGATGTGCCAGTACGCAGGCAATATGCTACAAGTGCAGGGTAAGAACAGTACTTATTTGGTGATGAGTGATACCGCTTATAACGCCCTTACCCCTCAACAGATACAGACGATTGAGAAATATACCCAGATACTCCACAGCAATTTAGAGACCATTGAGACTTGTGGAGGAGGCAGTGCGAGGTGTATGCTAGCAGAAGTGTTTAATCCACGTAATTAGGTAACAAGTAAAAAAATGGACAAAAAAGAATATATCAAAAGTAAAATTAGAGATATTAAAGATTTTCCTAAAGAAGGAATTATCTTCAAAGATATTACACCATTACTAATGGATGTGAAAGCAGGGCAATATGTAATCGACTTGCTCGTGGAGAACCTGCACGGACAGAAAATAGACAAAGTAGTGGGTATGGAAAGTAGAGGTTTCTTCTTTGGGATGTTGCTTGCACAACGATTGGGGGCTGGCTTTGTACCGGTACGCAAAAAAGGGAAATTACCTTACAAAACCCTCTCACAAACCTACGATTTGGAGTACGGACAAGACGTATTGGAAATTCACGCAGACGCTATTGTGAAAGGTGAAAAAATCCTTATTCACGACGATATCCTCGCTACCGGTGGTACTGCTGAAGCGGTAGTAAAACTTGTAGAACGCCTCGGTGGCGATATTGTACAACTAGATTTCTTGATGGAACTCCATTTTTTGAACGGCAGAGAGAAACTCAAAGGACACCCTGTGTATAGCATTTTATAAGAATTAGAAGTTAATAATTAGAGCGAAACCTAAATTTCAACTGCTAAAATATAACTTCTGTATTTCAGTAGGTTATATTATATTAAGTAAAAAAATGTGTTAAATAATTTCGTCACTTAAATAAAAACTCCTACATTTGCACGAATAAAAACAAAACAAGTAATGAAAATAAAGAATTACATTCTATATATCACTTTATTTGTAACCTCACTCATTCCTCTACAAGGTTTTGCAACTGAAAATGAGGAAGGAGAGCCTTTTCAAATCAACGATTTGATTGATGAACACATCAACGATTCACACGATTTTCACTTGTTTGATTATAAAGGGCACACTTATTCGTTACCCTTGCCTATCATTCTTTATACCGATAAAGGATTAGTGACTTTCCTATCGAGTGCCTTCCATCACGACAACAAAGGTACAGTAGTAGTAGATAAAGACGGACAGCGATTTGTGCGCTACAAAGAAGATATTTACTACGCAAATGCTGATACACCTCTCTCTTTCAACGAGAAAGGAGAAGTAACCAATACACGTCCGTTGAACTTTTCTATTACTAAGAACGTGTTTTCATTGCTTTTAGTATCGGTATTGATGGTGCTTATCTTCACCTCTATGGCACGTTCTTACAAGAAGAACCCCAAAGCCCCCAAAGGCTTAACAGGCGTTTTAGAACCCATAGTGCTCTTTGTGCGCGATGAGATAGCAATTCCTAACATAGGCGAAAAGTACTACAATAGGTATATGCCTTATTTGCTTACTGTGTTTTTCTTGATTTGGATAGGCAACCTCTTCGGATTAATTCCGTTTTTCCCGTTTGCTGGTACGGTAACTAACAATATTCTTTTCACAGGTATGTTGGCTATCTTTACCCTTATTCTCACTTTATTTAGCAGTAACAAACACTATTGGAAGCATATTTTTGCTCCCCCAGGAGTTCCTACCTGGATATTACCAATTATGATACCTATTGAAATGTTGAGTGTTTTTACTAAGCCTTTTGCCTTGATGATACGTTTATTTGCCAATATGACGGCAGGGCACATCATTGTACTGAGCTTGATTTCACTCATCTTCATCTTTGGAACGGTGTATATATCGCCTGTGTCGATAGTTTTTACCTTGTTTATCTGTATCTTGGAGCTATTGGTAGCTGTTTTGCAAGCCTATGTGTTTACACTATTATCAGCTTTGTTTATAGGACAAGCAGTGGAAGAAGAACACTAATCAATTGATAATTAACAATTGACAATTAACAAGTAACTAATTAATTTTATATATATGGTTTTAGCAGGAATTGGGGCTGGATTAGCAGCCATTGGAGCCGGAATCGGTATTGGTAAAATTGGTGCTTCTGCTGTTGAAGGAGTAGCACGCCAACCCGAAGTGTCTTCAAAAATTCAAACTGTGATGATTATTGCTGCAGCACTTATCGAAGGGGTAGCCCTTTTTGCTGTGGTAGTAGCACTCATCGCAAAATAGGACGACAAAACCGTTGTGCAACGGTTGGTTACACAACGGTTTTATAAAATTAGGGCGTATGCCACTAATGGTGAATTGCCTTTTATCCCTATATAAAGGAACACAAAAGAGAATAAAATAATCATATTATTAAAGACTAAATAACAACTAAAGAAATGAATTTAGCACACCCCGAAAGTTTATTATTCTGGAATACTCTCATATTTCTGATATTGCTTTTCCTCTTAGCAAAATACGCTTGGAAGCCCATAATGAATGCGGTAAAGCAACGCGAAGACTCTATCAATAAGGCTTTGGAAGCTGCTGAAGAAGCTCAAAAACAAATGGCAAATCTCAAAGCCGATAATGAGCGTCTTTTAGCTGAAGCACGTGCCGAGAGAGATGTAATCTTGAAAGAGGCAAGAGATGTTAAAGATAAAATCGTAACAGAAGCCAAAGAAGAAGCACAACGCGAAGGCGAAAAGCTTATCAAACAAGCGCAACAAGCGATTGACAGTGAGAAGAAAGTAGCATTGGCACAGCTGAAAGACCAAGTGGCAGCTCTTTCTGTTGAAATGGCTCAGAAAGTGATGATGAACGAACTCTCAGACGAGAAGAAACAAACTGCTCTCATCAACGATTATCTAAAAGGTGTTACGTTAAACTAAATAGGTTATGTACGGATTGAGAGTAGCAAATAGATATGCCAAGGCACTCTTGGAATACGCTCTTCTACAAAATGCATTAGAAGGGGTTTTCGCTGATATGACCTTGATAGATAAAACAATAAAAATGAATAAGGACTTGGAGCGTATGCTCATTTCGCCTATTGTGAAAACAACGGTAAAGAAGAATGTCCTTACTGAAATATTTACAATGGTTACTCCTGAAACGCAACGTTTGTTCGATTTGCTTATTCAGAACCGACGCTTGCCAATACTCGGAGCAGTAGCCGAGAAGTTTGTTGTATTGTACAACGATTATAAGCATAACAAAACAGCAGTAGTAACTACGGCAAGTCCGCTTAATGAAGCTACCCGCAAAGAGATACTCGAAAAGGTAATGATGCTTACTAAAAATAAAAATGTTACTCTTGAGAACAAGGTAGATAAAAATATTATTGGGGGCTTTATTCTTCGTGTAGATGATGTGCAATACAACGCCAGTGTAGCGCATAAACTTAGCAGATTACAACAAGAGTTTCAAGAGAAACTGTTTCTGTAAGTAAGAAACAAAAGGTAAGGAGAAAGAATTGTTTAAAGATTGATATAAATAAGACTGACAACTAAAAACTAACAACTAAGAAATAAAAACTGAAAAAATGGCAGAAATAAAAGCCGCTGAAATTTCAGCAATTTTAAAAGAACAATTAGCGCACTTCGATGCCAATGCTTCTTTAGAAGAAGTAGGAACGGTATTACAAGTGGGAGACGGTATTGCGCGTATCTTTGGACTATCAAATGCACAATATGGTGAATTAGTGAAATTTGACAACGGACTACAAGGGATTGTCCTCAACCTCGAAGAAGACAACGTGGGGATTACTCTCTTAGGTCCCTCTACCGATATTAAAGAAGGGGATACCATTAAACGTACAGGGCTCATCGCCTCTATCAATGTAGGCGAAGGCATCGTAGGTCGTGTGGTAAACACCTTAGGGCAACCTATTGATGGTAAAGGTCCCATTACTGGCAAACTATACGAAATGCCCTTGGAACGCAAAGCCCCTGGGGTTATTTTCCGTCAGCCAGTAAACGAACCTCTACAAACAGGTATCAAAGCAATTGATGCAATGATTCCTATCGGTCGTGGGCAACGTGAGTTAGTAATTGGTGACCGTCAAACAGGGAAAACTACCGTGTGTATTGATACTATCCTCAACCAGAAAGAGTTCTACGATGCAGGAAATCCAGTGTATTGTATCTATGTAGCTATCGGTCAGAAGGCTTCTACCGTAGCAGGAATTACCAAAACCTTAGAAGATGCTGGGGCTTTAGCTTATACTACTATCGTGGCGGCTAATGCTTCCGATCCTGCTCCTATGCAGGTATATGCGCCTTTTGCTGGAGCTGCTATTGGCGAGTACTTCCGTGATACGGGGCGCCCAGCTCTTATTATCTACGATGACCTTTCTAAACAAGCGGTAGCTTACCGTGAGGTGTCGTTGTTATTACGCCGTCCACCTGGACGTGAGGCTTATCCTGGTGATGTGTTCTACTTGCACTCTCGCTTATTAGAGCGCGCTGCCAAAGTAATTAATGATGATACTATCGCACGCCAGATGAACGACCTACCCGAAAGCATTGCACCACTCGTAAAAGGGGGAGGTTCCCTCACTGCTTTGCCAATTATCGAAACTCAAGCGGGTGATGTATCAGCCTATATCCCTACTAACGTGATTTCTATTACTGACGGACAGATATTCTTGGAGTCTGATTTGTTCAACTCAGGGGTACGTCCAGCCATCAACGTTGGTATTTCGGTATCGCGTGTGGGAGGTTCAGCACAGATTAAATCGATGAAAAAAGTAGCGGGTACCCTCAAGTTAGACCAAGCACAATACCGCGAACTCGAAGCTTTTGCCAAATTCGGCTCTGACCTCGATGCAGCTACTATGGGGGTTATCGAAAAAGGGAAGCGCAATGTGGAAATCTTAAAACAACCACAAAACGACCCTTACCCCGTAGAAAACCAAATTGCGATTATCTATGCAGGTTCTAGAAACTTATTGAGACAAGTGCCTGTGGACAAGATAAAAGAGTTTGAGAGAGAATATTTAGAGTTCCTCAATGTATCCCACCGTGACATTTTAGACGAGCTAAAAGCTGGCAAACTCACCGATGAGATTACAGCTACTCTCGAAAAAGTAGCGAAAGATTTGAGTGAAAAATACGCGAAATAGTAAATACATCTTTTTAAACATTTATTCTTATGAGTGTTATTATATGGGTAATTATTGGAGCCGTCTTTTTATTTGCGCTAAAGATTTATGTAAACAAACTTTATACAAAAAAACATTTGCAAAAACAAATAGGGCACATCAATCAAAACCCTTTAACAGAGGAACAGATACGATTGCTTACTTTTGGAGCGATACTAACGTATTACCGTGGTGAAAATCTACTAAACTTAATACCTACTGAAATATTAGAAACATATCAGAAAGGATTACGTCAACAATGGGAAATAACAGATACAGCATCTGCTAAAGAAACTATAAGTGACTTATTAGCACAGAAACGTTCGTTACAGTTCCGACATCTGCTAACGCAAACCTCACCTGAGCTTAGCAAAATACAGAAACAAATAGCCAAAGGTTTGGAGATAGAATTAGCACAAGTAGAAGCAGTAAAATCGGCTTATGCGTGGGATTTGTGTAGAGCAGCTTCTTTGGCTAAATGGTGTTATTGGTGCCAATATATCACAGAAACTGAAATGTGGGATATATTGCAAAAAGTATCCGATACAGCAAAAGAACAAGGTAAGAATTGGCAAGAATATACCATATCTTTCCTTTTAGGACGTACTATTCAGGGTTTTGATTTGGAAAACCTTATTATTCTAACCTCTCAGCTATTCCATAGCAAATCACCTTCATTAAGGAAGATAGAAGGAATAGATGTTTATCAAAGGTATCCTTTTTAACAGCAATGATAAAATTGCTAACTGTTAATTGATAAAATGGCGAATTTAAAAGAAATACGAAGCAGAATTTCATCGGTAAGTTCAACGATGCAAATCACAGCAGCGATGAAAATGGTATCGGCAGCCAAACTGAAAAAGGCTCAAGATGCTATTGTAGCGATGAAGCCTTATGCTTATAAACTCAAGCAGTTATTAGAACATCTTAGTGCTGCCTTGGGTGATGAGAATGTTTATAATCCACGCAAAGGAGAAGTAAGAAAAGTACTTTTGGTACCTATCACCTCCAATAGAGGACTCTGCGGGGCGTTCAATGCCAGCGTGATTAAAAAAGCGTTAGAGTTAGAACAAACTACCTATAAAGACAAGCAGGTACAACTCTACACCATAGGTAAAAAAGGCAATGATGTGTTGAAAAAATACGACAATATTATAGCTCATAACAGCGAGATTTTCGATAAGCTCACCTTTGCTACAGCTGTTGCTTTGGCTGAAGAACTAATGGAATTGTACACTTCGGGTAAATATGACCAGATAGTATTGGTGTACAACAGCTTTAAGAATGCAGCTACACAAATTCTTACCGAAGAAACATTTTTGCCTATTCAGCCTATAGCGACTAAAGCAAAAGGCAAAGAACTAAACACAAATTATATTTATGAGCCTTCTAAGCAAGAGATCGTAGAAGAACTCATTCCGCGTTCGTTAAAAACAGAGATTTTCAAAGCCTTACGCGACTCAGTAGCTGCTGAGCACGGTGCTCGTATGACAGCTATGCACAAAGCTACCGACAATGCTCAAGACCTTAAGAACGAACTCATACTCACCTACAACAAAGCCCGTCAGGCTACTATTACCGGTGAAATTATAGAAATCGTAGGAGGTTCAGAAGCCTTAGCATAATGTAATGCGTCGGCATACATAATAGAGAGATTTAATTTATATGGAAAACAAAAAATTTAACAATTACAAGAAGAATAGCTATTCCTCTAATGGGAATTCAGAGAAAAAGCCTTACAATTCTTCTTATAACAGCGGTAACAATCGCAACAACAACGGCAATAGTTCATTCAAAAAGAAAACTTACGGACAGAACGAAGGACGCAGTTACAGCAATAACAGTGGCAACCGTTATGAAAATAATAACGGTAATCGTTATGAAAATAACGGTGGCAATCGTTACAACAATAGTAACAATGGTTACAACTCCGAAAACAGAAAATCTTACAATCCTAACTTCAAAAAGAATGAGGGATATAACAAGTCTAACAACTACAACCGTAATGAAGGTTATAACCGAAACGATAATTATAAAAAACCTTTCAACAAAAAACCTTATAATAACACCTACAAATCTCAAAATAGCGCTCCTATAGACTACCCTACTATTGCGCCAGCTGAAGTGCGTTTGAACAAATATATTGCCGATGCTGGTATCTGCTCACGCCGTAATGCCGATATGTATATTTCAGCAGGTAATGTAACGGTTAATGGTGAAGTAATGACCACGCTCGGCTATCGCGTAAAGCCTACCGATGAAGTGCGTTTTGATGGAAAACTCCTTTCTTCCGAAAAGAAAGAATACATCTTGCTCAATAAGCCCAAAGGCTTCATCACCACTACCAACGATGAAAAAGGACGCAAAACTGTAATGGATTTGGTCGCAAATGCTACCAATGTACGCATCTTGCCTGTAGGTCGTTTAGACAGAGCTACTACAGGTTTATTATTGCTTACCAATGATGGAGAGCTTACCAAAAAACTCACTCACCCCACTCATGGTGTGCGCAAAATATACCACGTAATTCTCGACCGCAAACTCGACTACAAAGACTTTATGAAGGTACAAGAAGGCTTGGAGTTAGAGGACGGTTTAATCGAAGTAGATGAAATCAGCTATGTGAACGACAAACCTAAGAATGAAATAGGCATCAAAATTCACAGTGGTCGCAATCGCATTGTACGTCGTATTTTTGAACACTTAGGTTATCAAGTAGAAAAACTCGACCGTGTAGTATTTGCTGGACTCACTAAAAAAGATTTACCTCGTGGTCATTGGCGTCGTCTCACTCAGCAAGAAGTAATCAATCTTCGCAATATGAAGTGATCCTATCTCCTAACTCCTATCCTCTAAATCCTAAAAGCTTGAATAAAAACTTAGACCCAAATAAAGAAAATTATTCGGCGCAAGAACTCGATATAGAAAGAGCCTTGCGCCCTTTGTCGTTTGATGATTTTGCAGGGCAAGAAGCAGTTTTAGAAAACCTAAAAGTATTCGTAAAAGCAGCTAATATGCGTCACGAAGCACTCGACCATACCCTTTTTCACGGACCTCCTGGACTTGGAAAGACAACCCTCGCTCATATTTTAGCTAACGAATTGGGCGTAGGTATAAAAATTACTTCAGGCCCTGTGCTTGATAAACCTGGTGATTTAGCAGGATTACTCACCAATTTGCAAGAGCGGGATGTACTTTTCATCGATGAGATACACCGCTTGAGCCCAGTAGTAGAAGAGTACCTTTACTCAGCTATGGAAGACTACAAGATTGATATAATGATAGAATCAGGCCCTAACGCCCGCACCGTACAAATCAATCTCAATCCATTTACACTTATAGGGGCGACTACCCGTTCAGGTTTACTTACAGCTCCTATGCGTGCACGTTTTGGTATTCAAAGTCGATTACAGTATTATTCTACCGAACTTTTGGCAGATATCGTTCAGCGCAGTGCTTCTATCCTTAAAGTACCTATTTCTATGGAAGCTGCTATAGAATTAGCAAGCAGAAGTAGAGGTACCCCGCGTATTGCCAATGCACTTTTGCGCCGTATTCGTGACTTTGCTCAGATAAAAGGCAATGGTGAAATAAATATTGCTATTACCCGTTTCGGGCTCAAAGCCTTAAATGTAGATGCTCACGGATTAGACGAGATGGACAACAAAATTCTCTCAACCCTTATTGATAAGTTCAAAGGAGGGCCTGTGGGAATTACCACTTTGGCGACTGCCGTTTCCGAAAGTGCTGAAACTATTGAAGAGGTGTATGAACCTTTCCTCATTCAAGAAGGATTCATCGTGCGTACTCCCCGCGGACGCGAAGTAACCGATTTAGCTTATAAACACTTAGGTAGAGTGAATCCTGCAAGACAAGGCACTTTATTTGATTAAATAAATAACAATTAGATAGAAAAAATCCCTTAAAGTATGATGTTACTTTAAGGGATTTTTTATTGTTTATCTATTTTATACTTGTATCACTCCTAAGTTAAACGTTCTTTCAATAGGGGCATTATTAGCAGCTTCTATACCCATTGCTATCCATTGGCGGGTTTCTAATGGGGCGATAATGGCATCAGTCCAAAGGCGAGCAGCGGCGTAGTAAGGTGATATTTGCTCGTCGTATTGCTCTTTGATATGAGCAAAAAGCACGGCTTCTTTTTCAGGGGTAAGTTCCTCTCCTTTTTTCCTTAGGTTGGCGGTTTCTATCTGCAAGAGTACTTTAGCAGCTTGCGTACCTCCCATTACCGAAATGTTTCCACTGTGCCAGGATACGATAAGACGCGGGTCGTAAGCCTTACCGCACATTGCGTAGTTACCAGCCCCATACGAGTTACCTATCACGACCGTAAATTTGGGCACTACCGAATTAGCAACCGCATTCACGAGTTTAGCCCCATCTTTGATAATCCCTCCGTGTTCTGATTTGGAGCCTACCATAAAGCCCGTAACATCTTGCAAGAAGAGCAAGGGAATTTTCTTTTGATTGCAATTAGCTATAAATCGGGTCGCCTTGTCGGCACTATCCGAGTAGATTACTCCTCCAAACTGCATTTCCCCTTTCTTAGTTTTTACCACTTTGCGCTGGTTGGCAACAATGCCCACTGCCCAACCCTCAATACGCGCATAGCCCGTGAGAATAGTTTGTCCGTAACCTTCTTTATATTCGTCAAATTCTGAATTGTCTACCAATCGAAGGATAATTTCCTTCATATCATAAGGCTCTGTGCGCAATTTAGGCAAGATACCGTAAATTTCGTTAGGGTCTTTCAGCGGTTTATGAGCTTCAATGCGGTTAAAGCCCGCTTTTTCGGCATCGGCAAGTTTAGCCATTGTACGGCGTACACGGTCAAGAGCGTCTTTATCATCGGTTGCCTTGTAGTCGGTTACCCCGCTAATTTCGCAATGGGTAGTCGCCCCACCTAAGGTTTCATTGTCGATGTTTTCGCCTATCGCAGCCTTCACTAAATAGCTACCTGCCAAGAAGATACTGCCCGTTTTATCTACTATCAGTGCCTCATCGCTCATTATTGGTAGGTAAGCCCCACCCGCCACACAACTGCCCATTACTACGGCTATTTGGGTGATGCCCATACTACTCATCAGGGCGTTGTTGCGAAAGATGCGACCAAAGTGTTCCTTATCGGGGAAAATCTCGTCCTGCAAAGGCAGGTACACCCCTGCACTATCCACCAAATAGATGATAGGTAATCGGTTCTCCATCGCAATTTCTTGAGCGCGTAGGTTCTTTTTGGCTGTAATAGGAAACCACGCTCCCGCCTTTACAGTAGCGTCGTTAGCTACTACTACGCATTGTCTACCAGCTACATAGCCTATCACCACCACTACACCAGCCGAGGGGCAACCGCCGTGTTCTTCGTACATTCCCTCACCGGCAAAAGCGCCTATTTCTATTTGGGGTTTATCGTTGTCTAACAGATATTCTATGCGTTCACGAGCCGAAAGTTTACCTTGGCTATGAAGCTTTTCGAGGTTCTTTTTGCCTCCGCCTTCTTTTACTTTTTTCAAGCGTTTGCGCAACTGACTAAGGGCTAATTTATTGTAATCTTCGTTTGTATTGAATTGAATGTCCATTGTAATGTTATGAGGGTGCAAAGGTAGGAAATAATTATGAATTACAAATGATGAATGATAACTAAGAAAATAATACAGAAAATGAATCGTATAGACCTTTTGTATTTTTACATCAGTTCAATATAACAAGGTAGTACTTTTCAATCACTTTTGCGTTGTTACAATCTCCCTCAGAAGGTAGGTCGCTTTCGTTTTTCATTACTTTTCTTTCGCCTAAACCTCTTTTCATCCTTCACTATTAACCATTCACTATCAACTACTTATATACCCTTTCTATA
>NZ_KB291210.1:24054-39073 GCF_000318255.2 Capnocytophaga sp. oral taxon 380 str. F0488 | reverse complement strand
ATCGTCCAAGATTCGTTCAAGCTTCCTATAAGCTCCCTATAAGCTAAGCATACCCATTTACCCTCTATTTTTCACTTTTTAGCTAATTTACTCCTTCCGAACCTCTCCGAAATCTTTCGATAATCCAACTCTCTCAGCTTGCTAACTTAATCATCTGCGTAGCTCGCACTGCCCATTATGCCACAACTGCCCGTACAGTTTACATCTAATTTGTTAATCAAAAAAATTGGCACTAATTTTGTAAAGGTAGAAATAAGGTATAAGTTACCTAACTCTAACTAAGAGAGAAATTGTTAAAAATGTTAAATTAAAAAGGAAAACTGTACAACTTTTAAGAAGTTTTTGTACATTTGTGCCTTAATTTGAAATGAAAAATATGAAGATAAAAGTATTATTTGCGCTATTCTTAGGAGGTTGCTCCTTAGGTTTTTCACAAATAAAAGTATCTCCTGTCGAAATTTATAACACAGTAGTAGATAGAGGATATGAAATACAAGAAGTTGTAGAACGATTAGGCGATTATTACTATGCTAGTAAAGATTATCCTAAGGCATTCTATTGGTATGAAAAACTGATGAAAGACGGTAACTACTCTCCTCAACCTATCAACCGTTACCGCTATGCAGTGGTATTGCAAGCCTTAGGTAAAAAAGACGAAGCTAAAAAACAATTTAACCTATTTGAGGTACTCACAAAAAAAAGCGACGCTCCTCAAACTAACCCTACACCAGATTGCTCTCGTGAAATTATAGGCACTGTAACCGATGCCGAAACAGGTGCCAAAATTTCTGGTGCTCAAGTTTATATATTCGATAGTGCTATGGGAGCTCTTTCCAGCAATACAACTGATAGTAAAGGCTCTTTTACTACCAAAAAACTGAACTGTAACTTCCAAAATGGCTTTGTGGAAATCGTAAAAAAAGATTATGATATTGCCGATACCCCTATCGTTTTTGAGAACAATAACACTCTCAAAAAAACAATATCATTAGCCCCTCACACAATAAGCCTTAACGAGGGCGATGATTTAGCCCCTGTTTTTGCCATTGATAATATTCATTTTAACTACGGAAGAACCAATATCCGATATGACGCCTCTGTGCAATTAGCTAAAATTGTGGCTTTTTTGGAAGCCAATCCTACTGTAAAGATAGCAATTAAAGTGCACACCGATAGCCGAGGAGAAGACGGTTACAATATGAACCTCACCGAAACTCAAGCGCAATCTATCTATCAATGGCTTGTAAGCAAAGGTATTTCTCCTAACCGATTAACTGCCAAAGGTTATGGCGAAACGCAATTGGTAAATGGTTGCGAAAACGGAGTACCTTGTAGCGAAGAAGAACACCAAGCCAATAAACGCGTAGAATTTATTATTATCGAAAAATAAAATACTTTTTTCATTAATTTTCATAGCTTCTACACTTTGTTAAACAGCAAGTTTAGCAAAGTGTAGTTTCTTTGATTCTAAAATTAAAAAAACTTACACAATATGAAAGGAAAATATTTACTCCTATTTTTTGTTTTACTAATCGCTTGTAAAGACGAAAAATCAAATCCTGAAAACAAAGAACCAAAAGCAGGAGCAGGATTAAGAATTGCTACTGCTTATGGAGCTCCTAATGTCGATAAATGGATTGCTAATGCTAAAGCTATGGGTATTAATTGTATGCGATTGACTGATATGATACAAAAAGATAAAGGTCATTTGCAAGATTTAACCAGTGACCCCGAGCATAAGTTTGACGAAATGGATAGAAAAGTAGCCAAAATAGTCGCCAGCGGTATGACTTATGTTTTAGATTTATCCTACATACGAAATCAACTCATAAAAGAAGGTATCAACCCTTATTCACCTTCTACCGATTGGACTCCGTATTTAGAAGTTGTTTTAAACAGAACCCCTATAAAAGGATATACTTATAAAAACGACCCTCACCTTGCTTTCATAGCCATAGCAGGCGAGCCTTTTAGTAAATACAGTGATAATCCAATAGAGAAAGCGGGTAATAAAGCTAATCTCATTGCCTTCTATAAACGGTTAGCCCTTCAGTTGAAGAAAATGGGAGTAACTCGCCCTATTTCAGCAGGTGCGTTCCTTCATCAAGGCAAAGACGGCTGGGGTACCGATGCCGATTTAGGTTTTAAAGAAATATGGTCGTTGCCCGAGATTGATATCCCCACCATACACGTATACGACGACGACGCTATTAATAGCATTCCCCAATTAGTTGCCTTTTGCCATAGCATTGGTAAACCTTTGGTTATTGAGGAAACAGGAAAAGAATACAAAGGAAATGATGCTGAGAGAGCTAAATGGTTTGAGAAGATTGCCTCCAAAATTAAAGATTCTCAAGCCTTCCCTGATGGTATAGGTTTGTGGAATATAGGCGAAATGAATGGTTATGATGTTCGTGCCGATGAACACCCTATAACTACCAAAGCAGTACGAGAACTAATGCTATTAACTCAAAGCAAGCTACTAAATTAACAAACAGCTTATTATCGTCTGATTATGACTATTATTATCCCTAAGAACTACTCAACTCCCTACGGAATAATGGATACCGAGCGAGCTATAAAACTAATCAAAGACTCTTTTGAGCAGGCTTTGGCGCGTGCTTTAAACCTCACACGTATTTCGGCTCCTTTATTTGTGAAGCGTTCCACAGGTCTTAATGATAACCTCAACGGAATAGAACGCCCTGTTAGCTTCGAAATGAAAGATTACAAAGGTGAAGTGATAGAAATTATCCATTCACTTGCTAAATGGAAACGTTTAGCCCTGAAACGCTATGGTATTAAAGCAGGCGAAGGCATTTATACTGATATGAATGCTATCCGTAGAGATGAAGAATTAGATAATACCCATTCTATTTATGTAGACCAATGGGATTGGGAAAAAGTGATAACTCCCTCTCAGCGCACTTTATCTTATCTCAAACAAACCGTAAAACAGCTATATAGTGCCTTTCTTGAAACAGAAGCGCTTTTAGTAAAAGAATATAACAAGTGTAGAGCTTTCTTACCTCGTGAAGTAACATTTATAAGTTCACAAGAATTAGAAGATATGTATCCTAACTTATCACCTTCTGAACGTGAACACAATTTCACCAAAGAAAAAGGAGCCGTTTTTATTACTCAAATAGGCAAAACACTTCTTTCAGGAAAAAAACACGACAATAGAGCCCCCGATTATGACGATTGGGAACTCAATGGCGACCTTATTATTTGGAATCCTATACTAAACAGCGCTTTAGAACTTTCTTCAATGGGTATTCGAGTAAACGAAGCCTCTCTACATTCTCAACTGAAAGCTTCAAAATCAGAAGAACGCGAGAAGTTAGAATACCATCAAATGCTATTACGCGGTGAATTACCCTTAACTATTGGGGGAGGTATCGGTCAATCTCGTATCTGTATGCTACTCTTGCAAAAAGCTCATATCGGTGAAGTACAAGCATCAATATGGACAGATGATATGGTTCAGTTATGCGATAAGAACGGAATTCATTTATTGTAAACGGATATTGTACATATTGAGAAAAGATGTATCTTTGCACCAAAATATAACAAGATAAACTATGAAATGGGAAGGAAGAAGACAAAGTAGCAATGTAGACGACCGTCGCGGAATAAGTGCTAAAGGTGGTCTTATAGCAGGCGGTGGTATCGTAGGTATCATCGTAGTATTGTTACAACTTTTTGGAGGCGAAACAGGACAACAAGTAGCCTCTGTAGTAAGTCAAGTAGCAGGTGGCAACCAAACTCAACAAGCGGTAGAACGCGTGGAACTCACTGCCGAACAAAAGAAAATAGGTGAATTTACCGCTACAGTACTCGCCGATACCGAAGATGTATGGGATAAAATATTTGCTCAAAATGGCTTAGGAACCTATAAGAAACCTACCTTGGTACTCTTTACTGCTAATGTAAATACAGGCTGTGGAACTGCCTCTTCTGCAGTAGGTCCATTCTATTGTCCTGCTGACCAAAAGCTCTATATGGATATGGATTTCTTTGAAGAACTCAAAACACGCTTCGGAGCTAAAGGTGGCGATTTTGCTATTGCCTACGTAATGGCACACGAGGTAGGGCATCATATCCAAACGCTTTTAGGCACTTCGCAACAAGTACGCCAAAAACAACAAGGGCTCTCCAAAGCAGCTGCCAATAAATGGTCGGTAGCACAAGAATTACAAGCCGATTTCTATGCGGGAGTATGGGCACATCACAACCAAAAATATTTAGATGCCGATGATATTGACGAAGCTCTTAGTGCGGCTAACGCTGTAGGTGATGATGCTATACAAAAACGTATGCAAGGACACGTAGTACCCGATTCTTTCACTCACGGTACTTCTGAACAACGCAAATACTGGTTTACCAAAGGGTACAATACTGGAGATATCCGTCAGGGTAATATTCAAACTATTTATGAACAAACAAGTAATCGTTAAGGATTTAGGTAATAAAGACTACAAAGAAACGTGGGACTACCAAGAGTCGCTGTTTGAAGAAATAGTCGCACAAAAAACAAATAACAAAGCTAATGGCACAACCCTGCCTACTACTAATTATTTCCTTTTTGTAGAACATCCTCACGTATATACACTTGGCAAAAGCGGTCATATAGAGAATCTGCTCATCGATGAAGAAGGACTAAAAAATAAAGGGGCTACTTTTTACAAAATCAATCGTGGTGGAGATATCACCTATCACGGACCTGGACAGATTGTGGGGTATCCTATCTTAGATTTAGAAAACTTTTTCACCGATATCCACAAATATTTGCGTTCTTTAGAAGAAGTGATTATCCATACCCTTTCCGATTATGGTCTCAAAGGCGAACGCAGTGAAGGTGAGACAGGGGTTTGGCTTGATGTAGGAACGCCTTTTGCTCGTAAAATTTGCGCAATGGGGGTCCGTTGTTCTCGTTGGGTAACAATGCACGGTTTTGCCCTAAATGTAAATACTGATTTAGGCTATTTTGATAATATTATCCCTTGTGGTATTCGCGGTAAAGCAGTAACGTCTCTAAATGTAGAATTAGCAAAAGATAAAGTGGATACTCAAGAAGTAAAACAACGTATCCTTACTCATTTTAAAGAAATCTTTGAAGCAACATTATAAAGAATAAAAAAGGGAGGTATCAAAATAATAACCTCCCTCCTATTTTATAGAAATATTCTTTTCTTACATTGATATAATAATAAATTCACTACGACGGTTTGCTTGATGCTGTTCTTCAGTACAGGGTACTCCATTTGAGCAACCATTTACTAATTGCGTTTCTCCATATCCCTTACCGGTAATCCTATCTTTGTGAATACCGTGAGCTATAAGCCACTTAATAGTTGATTTCGCACGTCTTTGTGACAAAGCTAAGTTATAGCTATCAGAACCTCTACTATCAGTATGCAAGCGCACATCTATTTTCATAGTAGGGTACTCTTCCATTACTTTTACTATTTTAGCCAACTGTTCAGCTGCATCAGGACGAATATTAGCTTTATCATAGTCGAAGTATATATTATCTATTTTTAATTCCTTTGATAAATCATCTCCTATTTTTATAGGTTTCTTCTCAACAATAGGAGATAACAATACTTCAGCATATGCGTCTTTTAATCCTGTTAAAGTAATATTTTGCTCATCAGAAGAAAAACCTTCCCTTATTGTTTTAATTATTAGCTGTTCATCTTTGCAATTGGAAGTATAAAGAAAACTAAAAGTCCCCTCCTTATTCGAGATTTGTTCTTCTATTAACTTCAATGACTTATCTAATAAAGTAATTTTAGCATCTGCTATTACTTCTAAACTTTTTGCATTTTTAACGATCCCATTAATGGCTTGTTTGCACGAGAACTGTACTGGGGCTTCCTCATAAAAACTATAAATATCATCACTCCCTTTACCTCCTGGTCTGTTCGAAGTAAGATATCCTATTTTAGTATGAGTGTTAATTACATAACAGAAATCATCTTCAGCACTATTGGCAGGGCGACCTACATTCACAGGTTTAGAAATGGGATTGCCTTCCTCATTTAATTTCACGGCATAAATATCTAATCCTCCTAAACCAGGAAAACCATCTGATGAATAATACAATATGTTATCATCTGAAACAAATGGGAAAGACTCTCTACCTTGTGTATTGATAAGTGCTCCTAAATTCTCTGGCTTCCCATAACCGTTTTTCAGTATTTTAGCACGATAAATATCCGATGCTCCAATAGTACCTTTCATATCCGATGCAAAATAAATATATTTGCCATCAGGACTTAAAGCAGGGTGGGCTACACTATGAATATTACTATTAAAAGGCATTTCTTTTATATCTTCCCACTTACCGCTCTTATTTTTGGTAGCTTTAAATATCTTCAACAATACTGTTTCGTCCCCATTAGTCTTTACTTCATTATGGATAAAGTTATTACGAGTAAAATAAACCGTATTTCCATCTTTGCTAAACGCAGCTGTCGATTCGTTAAACTTAGTATTGATACCATTGAGCTTTCCTTTCTTAAAAACTTGCAAGCTATCGGTAGTTGCCTCATACAAACTATAAAAATTATCTCCTGTCCAATCTGCACGCTTCTTTAAAATTCCTCCTTTGCTAGTAGCATATACTATATTATTACCATAAAAAGCTGTCCCATACTCTGATTTATTAGTATTAATCTGCAAGGGGTGTAATACCATTCTATCAGAATTTCGCTTAATTTCTGCCTGATAATCTCTATTTTTTTGAAAGAGTACTGCACGCGAATCAGTATTCCCTTTAAGAGCCACAAACTTATTCATCATTTTGTCAGAGGCTTCATAATCTTCCACTGATTTTAAAGTTTGCGCATAACGATAGTAATATTCAGGATTAATATTATAAGGTTTTCCTGTCTTAGCATCAGTATTTGCAAAGAGTTTTGCATACCACTTATTCGCTTGTTTGTAATCGGCATTATAGTAGTAAGCATTAGCCAAATTTTCTAATAGCTCTTGGGTTTCCACTCCTTTACGGGCAATACTTTCATAGGCATTAATAGCCTGTACATAATCCAAGTTCTTGTAATAGTTAGCTGCTTTCTGTAAAGCTTCTTTTTCACTTTGTCCACAAATAGTTTGTGTGAAAGTACTTACAAGAATGGTTAATAAATAGAAAGGTATTTGTTTCTTCATAAATCAATAAAAGGAAAAAATTATAAAAAAGAAAGTTTGTAATATCAACTGGGTAAATAGAAAAATAGGAGTTAATTTATAACTCCTAATCTTCCATTACAATATTTCTATTATTCCATACTTACCACAATAAACTCACTACGGCGGTTAGCTTGATGTTGTTCTTCAGTGCAAGGCACTCCATTTGAGCAACCATTTACTAATTGCGTTTCTCCATAGCCTTTCGCTTTCAATCGCTTGCGGTCAATACCTTGCTTAACTATCCATTCAAGAGTTGCTTTAGCCCGACGGTCAGATAAAGCTAAGTTATAAGCATCTGTAGCTCGGCTATCGGTGTGCGAACGAATATCTATCTTCATCTTAGGATATTGTTTCATCACTTCCACAATCTTAGCTAATTCTACCGCTGCATCTGGTCTGATGTTCGACTTGTTTAAATCGAAGTATATTTCTTTTATCTCAAATACTTTAGCTAAATCAGTATCCTTTGAGATAGCTATTTCTCTCGGTTTTAACAAGAATTCGTAAAAGATATCTCCTTCTTTACCCGTTAATACTTTCACTTCTGTGGTTTCATATTTATCTTTTTCAGCTCTTAGGTAATAATATAATTCTTTACAATCCACCTTCTTGAATGCAAAAGTACCATCTTCTTTAGTTCTTTGAGTATCTATCTGTTTCATTGTTCTATCTGATAGTACTATAAGAGCATCTACAATAACGCTTTTTGTATTAGCATCTTTCAGTACTCCTTTCAGCATTTTCTCACAGTCAAAGGATAAAGGTTTCTCTTCATAAAAGCTGTAAATATCATCTTTGCCTTTTCCTCCAGCTCTGTTAGAACTTAAAAATCCTATCCTACTGTCACTATCCATTATAAAACAAAAATCATCATCAGCACTATTACCTGGCTTACCTATATTAATAGGTTTTGATACTGTTCCGTCTTCATAAAACTTTACCGCAAAGATATCCAAACCTCCTAACCCTGGAAAGCCATCTGATGAGTAATACAGCACATTATTCTTAGAGATAAAAGGGAAAGATTCACGCCCCGACGTATTAATAACATCTCCTAAATTTTCGGGTCTACCGTATTTATTATTTCCTAAAATCTCTACGCGAAAGATATCCGAACTCCCTAAGGTTCCTTTCATATCTGAAGCAAAATAAAGATATTTTTCATCAGGACTCAAGGCTGGGTGTGCCACATTGTATTGGTTACTATTAAATGGCACCTCTACCACATTTCCCCAATCTCCTTTTTCATCTTTCGTTGCTTTAAGTATTTTTAGTAAGATAGTATTTTCTCCATTCGTCCCTATCTTTTTATTTACATAGTTATTACGGGTAAAATACACTGTTTTTCCATCTTTTGTAAACACAGCCGTAGATTCATTAAACTTTGTATTTAAAGCTGATGAAAAAGGTTTCTTATTACTTAATTCTTGCTTATTGCGGTCTGCTATATAGAGGTCATAAAAACTCTCTCCTGTCCATTGTGAAATTCCTCCTTTAGAAGCTCTACCGCTATTAGCTGCTGCAAAAACTATTTTATCACCATAAAAAGCTGTCCCATATTCTGAATATTCGGTGTTAATAGCTACTGGGTGTAATTGCAAACGTCCTGAATTACTCTCTATCACTTCCCGATAGTCCTTATTCTCTTCATAAAGTACAGCACGCGTATCATTATTACCTGTAAGCTCAGCAAACTGAGACATTAGCTTATTTGCTTCGTCATATTTCCCTACTGATTTTAGTACTTGTGCATAGCGATAGTAATATTCAGGTTTGATTTTATATTTCTTATTCTCAAATAGCTGTTTGTACCAAGGTAATGCTTTCTTGTATTCGGCATTGTAGTAGTATGAATTACCAAGATTTTCTAATATATCTTGATTCACAAATCCTTTCTTAGCAATGCTTTCATATATTTTTATAGCATCAACATAAGCAAAGTTTTTATACATTTCCTTTGCCTTTTGCAACTCTTTCTCATTCTGGGCAAACAGTACAGATATTCCACAAAATAAGGCTATTATAAAAGTGTATTTTCTCATCAACAATTCAATTTTAAGTAATTTATAAAGGCTTATACTCTCTGTTCTCCTTCCTAACTAAAAGAAACGAGGAGACACTATTTTCTTATAGGTTTTGAGCAGTTCATAACGCAAAAAGATTTCGTGTGAACCTGAGTTATATTTTGATAATTCAGTCGTCTCAAAGTCATAAGCATATCCCGCGAACCAACGTTCACTTATCTGAAAACCTGCCATTACACTCACTGCTGCCGACCATCTATAAGCTGCCCCCAACACAAACTTCTCATTAAACATAAAGTTTGCCGATAAGTCCAATTGCAAAGGTGCTCCAAAAGCTATCTTAGAAAGCACTGCGGGTTTGAATTTTGTGTTCTCTGACAAGTTGAACACATAACCACCGATTAAATACATATGCTGCGTATTCTTCAACACAGACACTGAACTCTTGTTGTAATGAGTGGTTTCCAACATATTAGGCACTGAAAACCCTAAATAATACTTATCAGTATACCAATAAATACCCGCTCCTATATTAGGTGAAAAAACGCTCTCACTGCCCGATAAGTTAGGGTCTGCTTGGTCTTGTTTGGTTAGCTCATCATAATTTATTTGAAATAAGCTACCCGAACCATTGATACCAAAAGCTAATTTAGAGTTCTCAAAGTTCAAAGTATATGAAAAATCAATCGCTAAATCCGTTTGATTTTGAGGTCCTATACTCTCTCTAAAAATACTTCCTCCCAAACCTACATTGCGTAAGCTCTCCATTGGTTGATGATAACTAATGCTTCCATTAGTGGGGGCTCCTTTGATACCTACCCATTGGGTACGAAACATACCAAAGAAACTGCCTACCTCTCTTGAGCCTGTATAAGCTGGGTTAAACATCATAGTGTTGTACATATACTGGGTATATTGCGACTCTTGTTGTCCATATACCCCTACACTAAACACTGTTAATACTAAAATAAACGCTTTTTTAATCATTTTTAAACTGTGTATTACTTAACTATTTTTCTTCATTGCTGTTAATCAAGTAGATAATAAATCTAACTGACTTTTATTTCGGCAAAAGTACAACTTTTTTACATTTCTACCACTTTTTACACAATATTTTATATCTATACCCTTATTATTTTTGTATATACAGCCACCCTATTTGTGTTTCTTTTCGTTGAGCATCGTAATATTCTAACACATAGTAGTAAGTTCCTAAGGGCATTTTATCTCCTTTTAATACGCGAGAAGTATTGTCATACCCTTTTACATCAAACACTTTTTCACCTGCCCGATTATATACTTTAACTCTATTATTGGGGTAATGCTCTATCCCTCTGATATAAAAACAATCATTCTTTCCATCTCCGTTTGCTGATAAGCCATTGTAAACAGTAATTCTTTTCAATTCACTTGTTGTTGTAAAAGTATCTGCTTTTACCTCTATTTTGGCTACTGAACTTGTTACAGTGCCACATCTATTGGTTATAGTCACATAATAATACCTCTCCCCTACTGTTTCTGTTGAAGGTGTATAACTATTCGCGCGAGAATCTATTGCCTTACCACCGATATTTGTATTCATAGTACTCTCATACCACTGATACACAGGTGTAGTGGTACCCTTCACTATCACATATAAAGGCGATGGTAAAGCTTTCTGAATATAAACATCTGAGGTAGGTTGTTGTTCAATTGTTAAATAATTCACCTTCAACATTGCTTCCTCAGAATACTGAACGGTAGCAGTTTTTACATCTGTATAACTATATTTCACCCTATACTTATTCCCGTTTAAGTCAGCATTGACAGCATCAAAAAATAAGGTTACTTTATCTCCACTTCTAACAGAGCCCTTTTCTGTATCTATATCCTTCCATTGAGTGTTTTTGTTACTTAATTCTTGCCACTGATAGCCGATGTTTTTTCCCGTAGCACTTGCTGAGATAAGTTTAGCCTCAGAAGTAAATACAGCTCTTTCTCCATTGCATAACGCTTGACTCTCGGGTTGTGTTACAACAACAATATCAGGTGTTACTCCTTTTTCATTTTCTACATTATACACAAGTTGTTGCATATTGCATTCCATTAAATTATCATTACAATTCCTGCCTGCATAAACCTCAACGGTAAAATGTGTCATATCGAAGTTAGTCACTCGGTATTCCAATCGATAAACCATATCTGTATAGGCTCGTAGCTCACTTAAAGAATAATACTTCTTCCCTTGCACATCTTGGGCTGTGACAACTCTTTGCTCTTTCTGTTTAATAGGGTCTATTGCTAACAATCTCAATATTTCTATACCTTGTATATTGGGGAGCATAAGCCAAATATTATCTATGGGCTCCCTATTCAAATTTTGTAACCTAAAGTCTATAAAAAAGGTCGTGTTATGTATTTTTATATTCTGAGGGGTGATGGACTGCAAAGTGATAGAGCGCTGTCCCCCATAAAGCAAAGTATTCGATGTATTTTGTTTCGTAATCTTTGTCTCTCCACTATTAGCATAATGATAATAAAAACCTTCATAGGTTACCCCCATAATTACTAATTGATTATGGTTAAAGGCTTCTTCTTCGCTTGTACATACTTTTGCTTTACAAGTAGGCTGTACAAAAACTTCTATATACTGAGTCTCATCATTTTGTCCCGAAATAATTTCTGGAGGTAAATATCCCTCCGTTCCTTTCATAGGGTTAGTATAAGTATACACTTTAAAATCCTTATCTTCATCCGTTGTAAAGCTTTCTAACGGAATATGCACTACATTAGTTACCGTGTTTTCTAAATAATGATACGCCACCGGCTTTACCAAATCATAACCCTTAGGCACTTTTATCTCTATAATCTTTACAAGCCTCTTAGGGCGATATTCATCTTTAAATATTCTATCGGTAGTCTGCTGAATAACACTACTCTCTGTCTTATTTCGTAAAGGAAATAACATACAATCTTTCATCTTATAGCAAGAATAAACATCTTCATCAGGTATATTTACAATATAAAATACACTTTTACTCTCTTCTCCACAATGTAATTCCTCCGTATGATAACCTCTTTCATTTATGGTTTGTTCTTTTGTTCCATCAACTTTATAGAAAAAAGAACCTATCTCTTCTTTTAATTGAGAGGTTGAAGTAACATCTTCGGCAGTACAACTCTTCACTTGATAAGTAGCAACGGCAGTAAATTTCTCATCTGCTAAAACTCCTCGAGAAGGTAATGCCTCTGTTAAATTCCACAAGAAATAATTATTTTCATTATCGATAGTCTCACGAAGGACACCCTGATTGGCAACCAATGTTATAAGATGCTCTCCTATCTTTAAACTAACCTGTTTAGGTAATAATACCACTGTTTTAGGTACCTGCACATAATAATAAAGATTCTTAGTAGAGCCCCCTAATTGTACTCCCTCCGATATTATTTCAATATCGTCTAAGTAAAGAGCTCGCTTGCGGTCTTCTTGCCTCACTTTTGCACGCTTTTGCCGTTGGGTCATTGTATAATCTGTCCAACCATACGAATTATCAGCCCTTTCTATTGTTGTTGAAAGTGTTTTAGGGGCATTCTCAAAGCACACATCAGGACACTTGGCAACTATCGTCCTTTGTGTACAGATATAGGGTATTTTGCAATAAGTATTATACCTATTCTTATCCATTTGCCAAATTGAATATTGCAAAGAAACCTTGTTTGCCTTACAGGTTGTTAAAATCATATCAAAAGTGATATATCCCCAAACCTCATCTGCTGTGGTATAACTGAATGTTCCTCCCGAAGGGACATCAGGCAGAGTTATTGCAGATGCTACCGAACCCCCATAAGCATCGGCTTTATAAAACTTTATATTCATCATTGCCATTCCTTCGGGTAACAACAGCTCATAACGATACTTCTTTTCTGCTATTTCTTTGTGATGTGATTGTAATTGTTGAATATTGTCTTGTGAAGTTACAGAAGCAGTAAAAGATATTGAAGCCGGTATAGGTTGGTTAAGTGCTAATAAGATAGGAAATTTTGAAGTGTCTTTCACATCTTTTATTTTTCGTTTAAAAGTATGGTCACTTAATGACTCTTGTTTATGAAAAGAAATACCACACAAGCTATGGTAAGAAAGCTCAGTAATAATACTTACTGCAAATATCCCTTCGGTAGATGATAAACAGGGAATATTATCATTTCTAACTAAATCAAAACGTATTTCTAACTTTTCTTCTGGTGCCAAATCATCTCTTACCCCGTCACCATCTTCATCAGTAAGACCTATATTGCTTTGTCCTAATGCTAAATCCTTAAAGCTCTCTAATTCAGCAAAGCTAATGATGCGTTTTCCTAACACACCATCAGGCATTTGTATGGCTTTATCAGGGATAATAATTTCTTTTTTCTCACTATTTATAATACGGAAATTCGTAGGCTTATAAGCCTTAAATTTTACCGCATCCTCTTCTTCATAAAGGGTCAGTTGAAGGTCATAAGCCGTTGCATTCCCTTTATTAATATATTGTGCAGTAAACATTCCCAAAGTATTTCCACAGAAGCCATCACTCCATTTAAAATAAGTTGCTGTACTCTGTGGATTTAAAATAACATTAGGTTTTTCATCAGTTGCCACCTGCATTGTAATCGATTGAACAGCACTACTCACTTCATATAATTCCAAAGGATTTTCTCCCCAATAAGCCTCATAACGCACCTCTCCATTGGCTTTACAACCTTTCGCCGTATACTCTTCTGTAATCCAAACTCCTTCCTTCTCTTTTAATCCTTCCGAAATTCGTATCACATACAAATCCTCTCCTCCATTTTGCCCTATATGCTGTGGCACTTTACTTATGGGAGCAAGTACTTTTTTATTGTAAATCATTTTTCGTGTTTTAACCCCTAACGGGTGTTTCACCGAAAAATAAATATCGTTTATGATACCTACTCTTTTCCCCTCTATGGTTTTATTCTCAATACTGAATACTCTCGAATAATCCCCCATAGAATTCTCTTTCACCTTTTGTGTCGTAATTTGCAGATTAGGAGTATTTAAAAAATATTCATTAGATTTTTTAGTAGCAACCGTTACCTCATCAATCATTACCCCCACTTCATCTTGAAGAGATAGATGTGTTTTCAGATAGCTGTACCCTCTTTTAGTAATTCTGCGTTTCACTAAAAGATGTGTTGTACTTCCTGGTCTACTTAGTACAGTAAGCACAGGGTTATTAGGTAAATTTATATCTTTGGGAGTAACTTTTCGTATGGCACTGTTTTTTTCAAGAGTATATCCCGCATATTCAATTCCTTCAGGAAAAGCGAATCGTATATCTATCTTTTCTTTATCTTTGGGAAAAATAATTCTCACGGAAATATAAGTACCTTCCTGAAAACCAGAAGTAGTAAATTTTATATTCTCTGAAATTACAGTTTTTAGTTGCTGTGCTTTAAGAATCTCTGTTGAAGAAAAGAGTATAAGTAGTAGTATTAGAGTAAATACATTTACTGTTCGTTTAAAATCCCACATCATTATTAAGCCTTAAAAAAACTTCTTTCTGCAAGGCAAAATTACGTCTTCACCCATAAAAACACAAGATTTTTAACATTTATTTTTTATCAGTGCCTAATGAATATATTATTCATATATAATAGCTGTCATTACAATACCCGCTTAACAGATATCAGCAATTGGAAAATAAGTGAATAAAGAAAGCTTTTTAATATATCTCTCCTTCACTTTACTTCCACTTTACATTCGTTGTTCCTTCGTTTATCGTTCGTCTTTTGTTCGTCTTTTGTTCGTCTTT
>NZ_KB291210.1:0-24034 GCF_000318255.2 Capnocytophaga sp. oral taxon 380 str. F0488 | reverse complement strand
TAGACCCACTGTAGACCCACTGTAGACCCACTCACTGTTCGTTTATCCTATAAGCTCTGTATAAGTTACCCCTAATTTCATCATTAACCATTAACCATTAACCATTAATCATTAACCATTAATCATTAATCATCTTCTATTTAATTCCTTTGTCATCAACCCATCTTGTATATTGCTTTTTCCCTTGTAGGTGTTGCATATAGGTACGCGAAAATTTGTGATAACCGTAGTTTTCAGTATCAGCAACAAAAAAGAGATAATCGTGTTGCTCAGGGTTGAGCACAGCTTCAATACTCGATATATCGGGCATCGTGATAAGTCCCATAGGTAAACCGTAATTCCGATAAGTATTATAGGGGTTTTGCAAACTTGTATGCACCTCGGTAACGCGTTTTATTACCATATTGTAATCACCTGTATGGTTTTTCATAGCAAAGATAGCAGTAGGGTCAGCTTGCAATTTCATATTGATATGTAAGCGGTTCAAGTAAACCCCTGCTATGCGCGGACGCTCGTCTACTTTAGCCGTTTCTTTCTGTACAATTGATGCCAATATACTCACTTCTATGGGTGTAAGCCCTTGCTTTTGGGCTTGGGCTTTGCGCTCATCAGTCCAAAAACGATCATACTCTTTAAGCATACGGTCGCGAAATTCTTCTGCTGAGGTATTCCAATAGAACTCATACGTATTGGGAATATACATTGCCAATGCAGTAGCATCGGTGAAACCGTTTTCTTTGAGGAAGTTAGTGTCTAAAAAAGCACGCATTAAAGTAGTGCTATCAGGCTCTATTTGTGCAGCGATACGTCCTGCAAAGTCTTCTAATCGCTCCTGATTGTTGAATTTGAGTTTTACAGGAGTATTGCGATTGCGAAGAGTGCGTACGATATCTATATTGGTTGCCCCTTTTTTGATGATGTATTTACCTGCTTTTACTTTATCGGCATAGCCTATACGCTTGGCTACTTGGATAAAAGAAATGCGGTCTTTCAACAAGGGACTCATCACGTGCAACACATCGCTAAAATCGGCTCCTGTAGGGATATATACTATTTCTTCTTTGGTTTGAAAAGCTGTATTGCTCACCAGTACAGCGCGATAAATAAAGAAGCCTAATACGGCTATCACGGCAATCACCGCTCCTATAATCCATTTTTTCATTGTATTTCTATTTTAAAATTTCCATTCTATGGTTTTGTCTTCTTTTTCTCTAAAATCCTTCTCTTTAGCAATCTCATTTTGTAAATGCTTAGTATACTGACTAAACATAAAAGCATTATATGCCTCAAAGTTTTCGTTTGTTCGCACAGAGTTCAAAGCCTCGTAATAAGCTGCTTTATCCTCTGCAAATACAATACCCAAAGGCAAACCATACCACTGCTGAATAAAGTTCATCAGTAGGCGTGAGGTTCTGCCGTTGCCATCGAGAAAAGGGTGAATGTTCACTAACTCATAATGAGCATAAAATGACAGTGCTAATTGAGCTTCTTCGGTAGTTTGCTCAGGGAGTAGATCATTTAGTTTTTTTACTAACTGCTCTAATGCTGCCGGTACTTTTTCAAAACTCATAAACGATACACCTCCTGCGGTTACTCTCACCTTACGCAATTCGCCTTTGCTGGCATCTACAGTACCTAAGGCATTAGTAAGCACTTCTCCTGTAGTTTTCATAACTTTGGCAGCTATTTCCTGAATAAAAGCTACTGATAGAAGTCGTTGTTGTGTAGCTTCTTTTAGTACAAAATTCAATGCCTCATAATGATCTTTAGTTTGATTGGCAAACAATAGAGGCTTGCCATTAGGGGTGTTACCATCTTCAATCAGTACGCGAGTTTCGTTTAAAGTTAAAGTAGAGCCTTCTATACGGGTAGAGTGACTGGTAATAAGAATCTTGTTGAACTCATTATAATTCAACGAAGATTCTAAACCAAGTGATCTGTAAGTTTGTATGATTTCTGAAATAGTCATTGGCTTCTATCTTTTAAACAACTGGCACCCCCATTTTGGGATAAGATAAACGCCTATGAGGCAGGTTACCATTACGGGAGAATAAGAATGGGTGAAATAGCTTACCAAGATATGCCATACCAAGAAGAAACTCAATCCTGCGAGGTATGAGCTAAGAGCAATTCTTGTAGCTTTTTCGCTCTTTCGACATAAAAAAGCAATGACCGCTACCAAAGAGAGTTGTCCTATAGAAGCTCCTATAAAATATTCAGGGTGTTCATTGGCTAAATGAGCATTCTCAGCAATTCTGGGGAGTTGCAACCATTGGGGTATCTTATCTACAAAGTCAATATACCATTGCCAGAATGAAATACTCTCTTCTACTTGATGTAAAGCGTGTAGTCCCATTATAGGTAACCACAAATGTATATATTTATTTGTTTCCATATACTTCTGCTTTTAATGCGGTAATATAGTTTTGTTGTATCCGTTTTAAATTCCAAAAGAGAGGCGCAATAAGTCTTAAAAAGAAGTTTTTGATATGTATTTTCTCTTGAAAACAAACTTTAGTACCTCCGTTATACGATTCAAACTTTCCTTCCCATTCTCCATTGAATAGTTTGTGTTGCATTGTAAAGGCATAATACTCATTTTCTTTCTTCTGAATATTCTTAAAAAACGTGTGTCCCCCACCTTTGTAATATTCAATAAAGCCGTCTTCCAATAACTCAATATTCTCCACTTCCTTTCGCCACTGAAAGTTCTTGTTATCAGTAACAATATTATATACCAATGCTACAGGTGCATCAATCACATCAGTTACTATTGAAATTAGAAAGGGTTTCATTTTGAAATCTTTTATCTGATGGCAAAGATACTAAAAAAAAGAAAAACCGAAAACTTTATACTATAAAAGTACAAAATCTTCGGTTTTAAAAATATTATGAATACAAAAATTCTTATAACATACGCCTATTCTTGACGTGGTTTTTGGTGATTATTGTGTCCTTTATTGCGGTCGTTGCGAGGCTTGTCGTTGTAAGGCTTGTCAGACTTAGGACGATCTTCACGTGGCGGACGTGGCAACAAGGCTTTGCGCGATACTCTTGTCTTCTTGGTTTTAGGGTCGATACCGAGGTATTTCACTTCTATAATATCACCCTCTTTCAAGGAATCTTCTATTTTATCTACTCTATCCCAAGATACTTCTGAGATGTGGAGCAATGAATCTTTACCAGGTACAAACTCTACAAAAGCACCAAACTCTACCAAGCGCACTACTTTTACAGTGTAAGTTTCTCCTTCTACAGGTTCAAATTTCACTGCATTTACTGCTTCAATAGCTTCTTGAATACCTGCTTCGTCGGTACCTAAGATTTCTATAATGCCCAATTCGCCCACTTCTTCTACCACAATAGTAGTATTGGTGCGCGCTTGTAAGTCTTGGATATTCTTACCACCCGTACCGATGAATGCCCCGATGTATTCCTTAGGCATATCCATCTTAACGATTTTAGGCGCGTGAGGTTTCACAGTAGGGTTAGGTTTTGCAATCGTATCGGTGATTTTACCCAAGATGTGCATACGTCCTTCGCGGGCTTGGTTCAAAGCTTTTTCGAGTATTTCGTAAGAAAGACCTTTAATTTTGATATCCATTTGGCAAGCGGTAATACCATCGGCAGTACCGGTTACCTTAAAGTCCATATCACCTAAGTGGTCTTCATCACCTAAGATATCGGAAAGTACTGCATAACGCTCACCATCGGTGATGAGTCCCATAGCAATACCCGATACAGGTTTTACCATTTGTACCCCTGCGTCCATCAGTGCTAAAGTACCTGCACATACGGTAGCCATAGATGATGAACCGTTAGATTCCAAAATCTCGGATACTACACGTACGGTATATGGGCAATCCTCAGGAATCATACGTTTGAGGGCGCGTTGTGCTAAGTTACCGTGACCTATCTCACGGCGTGATGTTCCGCGTAACGGACGTGCTTCACCGGTAGAGAAAGGAGGGAAGTTGTAATGCAAGTAGAAACGTTCTTCACCTTGTTCTGAAGGCAAATCGATTACGTTTGCTTCGCGTGAAGTTCCCAACGTAACGGTAGTAAGCGATTGGGTCTCACCACGTGTAAAGATAGATGAACCGTGTGCTGATGGCAAATAGCCTACTTCGCACCAAATAGGGCGTATTTGGGTAGTGTTACGACCGTCTAAACGAATATTTTCGTTTAAGATAAGGTTGCGCACGGCTTCTTTTTCAGCCTCGTCAAAATAACGAGTGATGATAGGAGTAAGCTCTTCTAATTCTTCTTCGGTGAAGAGTGCCAAGCATTCTTCTTTTACCGCATTGAACTTCTCGCCACGTTCTTGTTTGGTTGTATTTTCTTTGGCAATAGCATAGCATTTTTCGTAAGCCAAAGGATATACTTTTGCTTTTACCTCTTCGTTTTCTACTTCTGGCTCATAAGTACGTTTTTCGGTCTTACCTACTTTTTCAGCCAAACGCAATTGTGCTTCGATATGAGGTTTGATAGCCTCGTGTGCGAATTTGATAGCTTCAGCCATATCCTTTTCGCTCACCTCGTCCATTTCACCTTCTACCATTGCCACAAAGTCTTTAGAAGCACCTACCATAATATCAATATCAGAAGCTTCTAATTGTTCACGGCTTGGGTTTACGATAAATTTACCGTTTACACGACCTACGCGTACTTCGGAAATAGGACCATCGAACGGAATGTCAGACACAGCCAAACAAGCAGAGGCAGCAAGACCTGCCAAAGCGTCGGGCATTACATTCTCGTCGTGAGAAATAAGCTGAATCATCACCTGAGTTTCAGCGTGATAATCTTTAGGGAATAGTGGACGCAATACGCGGTCTACCAAGCGCATTGTAAGTATTTCTTGGTCGCTAGGGCGCGTTTCACGTTTGAAAAAGCCCCCAGGAAAACGACCTGCTGCTGCAAACTTCTCACGATAGTCTACAGTAAGAGGCAAAAAGTCAGTTTCAGGATTGATTTCTTTTGCAGATACTACTGTAGCCAATAGCATCGCATTCCCCATTTGCACCACAACAGCACCGTCGGCTTGTTTAGCCAACTTGCCTGTTTCGATAGTGATGGTACGGCCATCACCTAATTCGATGATTTCTTTTTTTACTTCTGGAATCATTCTTTAATTGTTAATTAATAATTAATAATTGTTGTGTTGTGGGCTTTAGGGTTTAACCAATGAAAAACTGCTGTAATAAACAAAAGGAGGCACAAAGCCTCCTTACTATTGCTTATTTTCTGATGTTTAGCTCTTTGATAATCGCACGGTATCTTTCGATATCTGTGTTCTTCAAATAATCGAGCAAACTTCTGCGTCTACCTACTAATTTCACCAAGGAACGCTCGGTATTAAAATCTTTGCGATTTACTTTCAAGTGTTCTGTAAGGTGATTGATTCTAAGGGTAAAAAGAGCGATTTGCCCTTCTGCTGAACCAGTGTTGGTTTCTGAACCTGCGTACTTTTTGAAAATTTCCGCTTTTACTTCTTTTGTTAAATACATTCCAATATTAATTTAATGATTATTATGTAATTTTTTTTTCGGGCGCAAAGATAAAAAGATTTTATAAGCTGTGCAAATTTATAGATAGATTTTTCCTCTTCTCAATTTATCCTTAACCTATACAAAGCTTATAGGAAGCTTGAACGAATCTTGGAAGATTGTTATACAAAGGGTATATGACACATTGATTATCATTAAATTACTAATTTGTTTTTCACTACAAAATATAACATTTTGTATTATATTTTTAGTTTGCTAGCATATTCTTTAACAACTTGCTTATCGAAATAAGGTTCTTCATCTATACGTAAGAGCACGGGGAGTCCTGTTTTATGAAGAATAAACTCCTCGGTAGACGGTGTGGGGGTACCACTGAAAATAATGCCGTGAACGTTGAGTCCTTTGTTTTTAAGGGCTTCATAAGTGAGCATTGTATGATTAATACTACCCAAATAGTGGCGAGAGACGAGCACTACCTTATCGGTGGGGAGGATAAGATCGAGCATAGTATCTTCATCATTTAAAGGAACATAGAGACCTCCTGCTGCTTCAATAATTAAAGTGTTATCGGTAGTAGGACGCACAATTTTGGAAAGCTCAATACGAACGCCATCTAACTGAGCAGAAAGATGTGGACTAGCAGGTGTGTGTAGCCCATAACTATTAGGGTGAAATACCGTGCGGGAGTTGCTAATGAGGCGTTTTACCTTATGAGTATCGGAGTTTTCTAAATCGCCAGATTGGATTGGTTTCCAATAATCGGCTTGGAGAGCTTCGGTAAGGATAGCCGAAACGACGGTCTTACCGACTTCGGTGGAGATGCCCACCACAAAATAAGTGTCTTTCATTTTGAATGGTTTATTAGTTTTGAAAGTGCAAAAGTACATAAAAAGCACATAGCATAAAATGAAAAAGTAAAAAGAATGTTAAAAATATTTTTAAAGATAATTTGGAGGATTTGCTAAAAGTCCTTACTTTTGTTGCTTGAAAATAACCATCAGGAGTCTTCTCCTGACTTAAATAATAGATTATATGAAAGTTACAGTAGTAGGCGCTGGTGCCGTAGGAGCAAGTTGCGCAGAGTACATTGCTATTAAAGACTTCGCGTCTGAAGTAGTTTTAATTGACATCAAAGAAGGTTTTGCCGAAGGTAAAGCTATGGATTTGATGCAAACCGCCTCCCTCAATGGGTTTGACACTCGTATTGTAGGGGTAACCAATGATTATTCAAAAACAGCAGGCAGTGATGTAGCGGTGATTACCTCAGGTATTCCTCGTAAACCAGGTATGACTCGTGAAGAGCTTATCGGTACCAATGCAAACATTGTGAAATCGGTTGTAGAACAATTGGTAAAATACTCACCTAATGTGATTGTGATTGTAGTAAGCAACCCTATGGACACTATGGCTTATTTGGTACACAAAGCTACTAAATTACCTAAGAACCACATTATTGGTATGGGTGGAGCACTCGATAGCGCTCGCTTTAAATATCGTTTGGCAGAAGCGCTCAACAGTCCGATTTCAGACGTAGATGGTATGGTAATCGCTGCTCACAGCGATAGTGGTATGCTACCTCTTACTCGTTTGGCAAGCTATCGTGGTGTGCCTGTAACTGAGTTTTTAAGTGCTGACCGCCTCAATCAGGTTGCTGAAGACACTAAAGTAGGTGGCGCGACTCTTACTAAACTCTTGGGAACTTCGGCTTGGTATGCACCAGGGGCTGCCGTATCAGCTTTAGTACAAGCAATCGCTTGCGACCAAAAGAAACTCTTCCCTTGCTCAGTATTGCTCGAAGGAGAATACGGACAAAAGGATGTGTGTGTAGGAGTGCCTGTAATCATCGGTAAAAATGGTGTAGAAAAAATTGTAGAGGTAAAACTCAACGATGCTGAAAAAGCCAAATTTGCTGAAAGTACCGGAGCAGTACGCGAAGTAAACAAAGCGTTAGCAAGCGTATTATAGTTGGGATAGAACAACTATATAAACACTAAAAAAGTGATTATTTTCAAGAGAAAGTAATCACTTTTTTATTTGTTCTATTTGAGTAAAAAACTAAGTTTTTACTTAGATGTATATCGTCTAAAACTGAAAGTAAATAAAAGGTTGTGCTCCACTTGAAGCAGTGGCATATACCACCCAAAAAGTAAGTGCCAAAATAATTGCTTTAAAGAGAATAGGCATTGCACCAAATACCTTTTTAAGCCATTCGTTTAAACTGGTGGGGAAAAAGTGCCAAACAAAGCCTATTGCCATTAACAAAAATACATTTTGATAGCCCTTGGCAATAACTTGAAATTGATGAAGATCATAAGTTATAGACTGGATATTGTAGATTACACTTAAAGCGATATCGAAATCTTTGGCTCTAAAAAATATCCAGCAAAAAGCTACAAAGTGGAAAGTAATCACTACAAAAATGATATTAGCGATACCTTTAAAAAAAGTTCTTTTCTCAGGATTCTTATTAGGGAAGAACTCCGTAAAGGTTTTATGAACAGCCAAAGCTAAACCGTGTAATGCTCCCCAAATAATGAAACGCAAATTAGCTCCGTGCCATAAACCACCTAGGAGCATTGTCGTCATCTGGTTGAAATGACTACGCACTGATTTTTGTCGGTTTTTAGAGATAAGTATAGCCAATACAAACACAACGATTGCTCCTAAGGTAATGTAAAGAGGCAACATTGTTTTTTCTTGCATATGAAATGCCCATAGCAAAGTGGAAGCAAAAAAGACGGTTGGGAAGAAGTAGCCCCAAAAAGTACCTTTGCGGTTTCCTCCTACTGAAAAGTAAAGATAATCTTTTAGCCAAGTAGATAAGGAAATGTGCCAACGTCTCCAAAACTCAGTGATATTTTTAGACTGATAAGGAGTACGGAAGTTTATAGGGAGAGTGAAGCCCATTAATAGCGCTAAACCTATAGCCATATCGGAATAGCCTGAGAAGTCGCAATATATTTGTAAAGAGTAGCCATATACTGCCATTAAGTTCTCAAAAGCTGTATAACTGTTAGGAGCATCGAAAACTCTATCTACAAAGTTTAGGGAGATATAATCGGAAATAACTGCTTTTTTAATCAGTCCTCCAATGATAAGGAATAAAGCAAAAGAAGTTTCTTCTTTCGTTAAGCTTATTTTTTTGTATATCTGTGGTATGAAATCCTTGGCACGCACAATAGGCCCTGCCACTAATTGAGGGAAGAAACATACGAAGAAAGTAAAATCTAAGAATGATTTAGCAGGTTCTATCTCTCGGCGATATACATCAATAGTGTAGCTCATTGTTTGGAATGTATAGAACGAGATACCTATAGGCAAGATGATATCTTGTAAGGCAAAATTGCTTTGAAGCAGTGTATTGAGACTATCAATTAAAAAGTTAGTATACTTAAAATAGGCTAAAATACCCAAATCAGCAACCATACTCACTGCCAGGAAGAACTTGCGCAATGAGGCGTTCTGTCTTCTATAGATTTGTCCTGCAAAGAAATAATTTAACAATGAGGAGATTATCAGCAACACAAAGAAGTTACCTCCTGCCTTATAATAGAAGAATAAGGAAAATAAGGTAACATAAACAGTACGGAAATGAGCGTGTTTTTTGGTAATAATATACACCAAATAAAACACCAAAAATAACCCTAAAAACAAACTACTATTAAATAATAGTGGATGATTAGGGTCATAAATGAACCATTGTCTTACTTGTTCGGTTGTGAATGAGAAATTATCAACAAACCATTTAGAGATGTTTTCAGTTGTGAATGTATCAATAAACCATTGCAGTAAGGCATCTATACTCAATTTAGATAGGGTTTTAAAGATAGTTTATATTGTTTTTTATAATTCAAGTAATTGCTCATAAAAGCATCATAAAAGAGAGCGCCTTGCTCAGTATAGCCACTTCTTGTGTAATGTATGCGGTCACCAGCAATAAGATTTTGCTGAATAAAGCGTTGAATAGCTTCATTTCCTCCTACAGCTCGATAAAGGTCGAAAACACTGTAATTATCTTTTACTGAATTATCGATGAGAGTATCGGCGTATTCCATACACAAGGGGTTAGGACTTTTCTTTTTGTAAAGAGAAGGCGGAGGTGTAGTAAGCAATATAGGACATTGACCATATTGAGAGCGAATTGCTTTTATGAATTTATTCACCTCTTCGTCATAACGAGTTGCTGACATTCGACAATAAGCTTCATTAGTACCCAAAGATATAATGATTAAATCGGGTTCTAAGGCTTTGATTTGGTCGAAAAAGAGCTGTGATTTGTTATAATCAGAGAAATGAGCTCCATTTACCCCTATGCTGTGATATATAACTCCGTTTTTATCATTTTCTAAGACAATTCCATTAAGCGTAAATGAAGAGCTCTCGGTATTGGCTGTGAGATAAACCTTATCGGAAGGGGTTAGATTATCATAAGAATAATAGCTATATAAAGAATTACCGTTTAAAATGGTAGCATTAGATAAATCTACTTTTTGTTTAGGAGTAGAAGCTACCATCTCTTTAGTAGGGATACGCAATACTTGCCCTATTCTTATTTGTGCGCTTTTTAAGTTATTAGCTTGTTGTATTTTTTCTACTGAAGTGTGATATTTCTTTGAAATACCATAAAGTGTTTGCCCTTGCTCTACTTTGTGTGAAAGTGTTTTAGGTACACTAGGTCTCAAACGAGCTACTTTACCTACATTGGTAGCCAATTCGAACAAACGTTCGTTATTAGGGGTAATAATTTTTACCGTATTAAAGGTGTAGTTTTTATTTTTCAAATCCAGTTCAATAACAAAATTCTTGTTACTGGTAGAAAGAGAATAACCTGTAATACCAACAGTTGCAGAAGAAGTATTCTTCTCACTATTCCAAGAGATATTGGAAGTAAAGCTCACATTATGTCCCCCATTAGTTCTAATAAGTGAATACGGGAATACTAAACCTAAACCAGCATTTCCAAACTCTTCTTGCAAGCGTTGTCTTACAATGTTTGTCATTACATCGGCTTGAATGTGTGAGTCGCCAATATGAACAATATTAATCTTCCTATCTTTCAAGTTCTCCAAAGCAGCAAGCTTTTCGAAAAAAGGGTTCAAAGCTGAGGCATTGTACAGATTATTGTACTCCTTAGGAGAGTCATCATCACCTGCAGCATATGCCAAAGGCTGGGGAATAGCTTCCTTGAAGGCATCTTTATCGATTCCTTCTTTATTCTCTATATTTGCTATCTTTGAAGTAAGTGAAGATAAATTAATAGCCGTAGTATAATTAACATTAAAATAGAGGGCTACTGTAATGATAAACAATACAGGAGCTATTAGTTTCTTTATGAATGGCGTTCGCTTTTTCATTGTTCTATTTTTTTAGTGTGTTATCTATCTTGTTATGTTATCTATGTAAATTGTCTTTTTTTTCTTTAATAGTATCTTTATGCACTTTATTTGTAATATTCTGTACTGCCTGAATTGTTGATGGTTGTACTCGTTGAGTAGTTGTACTTTGCACTCGCTGAGTAGTCGTACTTTGTACCCGCTGAGTCGTTGTACTTTGCACTCGTTGAGTGGTTGTACTTTGCACTCGTTGAGTCGTTGCACTTTGTACTCGCTGAATAGTTGCACTTTGTACCCGTTGAGTTGTTGTACTTTGTACCCGTTGAGTTGTTGCACTTTGTACTCGTTGAGTAGTTGGTGATTGCACTCGCTGAGTTGTTACAGTTTGTGTTCTTGTCCTATTTACATTAGGTTGAGTAGTAGGAGTAACGGTTCGTACTGTTTGAATTTCTTTTATTCTTTCTTGGAACACATCGGCTTTTTCACTATTACGAGGATCTTTATAGTGCTCATACTCTTCCATAAGTTTATTATAGATGAGGTGGGCTACTTTTTTAGCTCCTCTTGGATTAAAGTGAGTATAGTCTTTACCTGCTAACGGTGGATTTGCCTCTACCCATTGTTTCATAGAGCCTCTACCTCCCATCAGTTCATATAAATTGATAAAACCAGAGCGAGTATCTTGTGCATATTTCCGTTGTGCTTTTGCCAAAGGTACTACCGCTTTATCGGTTTGCATCTCCATATCTACTTTAGTAGACTTATCGGCGGTAGAGATAACAAGAATTGAGGTATGAGGGAAGCAAGCTCTTATCTGGTTAATCACCTTTGTCATTCCGCGTTCATACCACGAATAATCGAGCGTACCGTAATTGAGTACATTAGCACCAAAGTGTAATACTACAAGGTCATATCCGCCTAACGCTCTATCGAAAGCTCTCATTAAATCAGGATTAAAGAGCGATAAGGGTAAGCCTGAGTTACCTCTGCTTGAAAAGTTATCTATATATACGCCTTTGCCTTGCATTGAGCCCACTCCATAAATAGGAATAGAATCGGACTTATAGAAAGTAATACGCACTGATTTAGTGTTTGCCCCTTCGGTTAAAGGCAATACATTCAGCAATTTATCAGTGTCTAATGATTTTACTACTCTTACAGTATCGTTATAGGCAATTTCTACTTTTGCTTCTTTATTACCAGAAGCACCATAGAACAATGCTGGTGCATACAACTGACTAATATGAGCTTGGTTTGATGACCTATATTGTACCCACGTGCCATTGCCTTGTGTAAAGAACACTTGCCCAGAGACACCAAAAGGACGTTTAGGGCGTTTTACATTCACATAAGATTGGGTTTTCCAAGTATTGGAATAAGAATGGAATACGCTTCCTCTTGATTTAGCCGACTCAGAAGCAATGGGCAAAAAGCCAATTCCTAACCCCCCGAAAGCGTTTTGGAAAAGAGCTCTCAAATCTTGCACGATGAGGTCGCCATCAGTCATCGAATCGCCGTAATAAGCGATTCTTATTTTACCATTTTTAGTTTGTTCTAACTCTTCTAATTTTTTAAAGAAAGAAAAAAGATACTGGTCGGACTTTTTAAGTCGTTGTTCTTGTGCTAAGGAATCATTGGCTTGGCTGAGCACTTTATCAATTTCTTTACCTGAAATGGCTTCCAACATTAAGCTATCTACTACTACATTGCTTCCTGGGGCTTTAGTTTCAGGGAAAATACGCGCGGGCAAACAGTTCTTAAATCCAATGAAAATGAGTGTTGCAAATAAAACAATAAGAAAAGATTGTTTAAAATAGGGTGTCTTCACAAGTTAGCTTCTTTTTCTTCCAGCGGGCAAAGATACAAATAAATAATGAATCAACAGCAAATTTTTTACAAATTATTTTTCTAAGGCTTGTTTAAAATCGGCGATAAGGTCGTCAGAATCTTCAATTCCTACTGCTACGCGGATAAGTGTACGGGTAACGCCTCGTGCTACTTTTTCTTCTTCGGGAAACTCGGTGTGAGTAAGCGAACTGGGGTGGGTTACCAATGTTTCGACTCCTCCTAAGCTTACTGCAAAAAGGGCTACTTTTAGACTCTCGAAAAACTTTTTGGCTTTGGCTTCGGTTTTTACTGTAAAAGAAAATACTGAGCCTCCACCAGAAGCTTGGCGTTCTTGTATTGCTTTCCCTTTATTTTGTGTATCAGTAGGATAATACACCTTTTCTACTTCGGGGTGCGTTTTAAGGAAATTTAATAGTTTAAGGGTATTGGCTTGTGCTTTTTCGACTCTTAGTTTTAGGGTTTTCATACTGCGCAAGAGCAACCAGCTATCAAACGGAGAAAGCAATGCCCCTATGGCTACTTGTGCAAAACGTATTTTCTCGGCTAAAGTTTCATCATTTACCACCACAGCTCCTGCGATGATATCGTTATGACCTCCTAAATATTTGGTAGCACTGTGTAATACTATGTCGGCTCCTAACTCTAAAGGGCGTTGTAACACGGGCGACATAAAGGTATTATCGACGATAGTGAGCAGATTATGTTTCTTGGCGATTTCTATTACCCCGCATATATCGGTAACGTCTAACAGAGGGTTGGAGGGTGTTTCTATAAAGATGGCTTTTGTATTAGGGCGAATGGCTTTCTCTATTTTGCTTAGGTCGGTCATATCGACAAAAGTAGCTTCAAAACCAAATTTATTGAAAATATCGTGCATAATGCGATAAGTACCTCCGTAGATATCTAAGCCTAACACAAAATGGCCACCTGTTTTAAACATTGTAAAAACAGAAGAAATGGCAGCCATACCCGATGAGAATCCGAATCCGTGTATGCCACTTTCTAATTGAGCTATAAGACTTTCAAAATCCTTACGAGTAGGGTTTGAAACGCGTCCGTATTCAAACTCTTGTTCTACACCGTATTCTTCAATAGGGAAAGTAGAAGCCATATTGATGGTGCTTCCCCAGTTTTCTGTGTTTTTATTGGCAGTTCTTACGCCGTGAATGGCTTTAGTTTCAAACTTCATTTCTTATATCTTTGCTATTAGAGCGACAAAAGTAGTACTTTTTTATATGCTACGCAAAAAAAGTTAATTATTAATGATGAATGGTTAGCGGTTAATGGTTAGTGATTAATGGTGAATTAGGGGTAGGGAATTATACAAAGATTATAGGAAACTTATAGGATAGATGGACAAAGAGTGGGGTTACAGTGGCTCTACAGTGGCTCTACAGTGGCTCTACAGTGGGTGAAAAGTGATTAATGAATGAAAGAGAAATGAACAAATTATAAATGTAAGATGAATGTGAGGCGGAGGTAAGGTAAAGAAAAAATAAACTTTGTAAAAGGTCGTAGCACGACGGGCAAGTGAAAACTTTGGCAAAGTATAGGACGCAAAAGCAATGACAAGATATAAGATAAGGTAAAGGGAGGTTAAACACAGCTTAGAAAATTATTTTGCAAAAATATTTGTCAGTTTAGTAAGAAAAAAATACTTTTGTAACCTGTACTAATAACAAGACGGCACAGTATTTGTATTAAAGAAAAACGCTAAAAAAATAATTTGTACTATGGAACAAAGAACATCTGTAGATATCAGTCAGATAAACGAAATGATAGAGCGTGAAAGTGTGTTTATCGATGCGCTCACCAATGAGATGAACAAGGTGATTGTAGGGCAAAAACATATGGTAAATGCCCTGCTTATCGGATTATTAGGCAAAGGACATATCCTCTTGGAGGGGGTACCTGGGCTAGCAAAAACGCTATCCATCAACACCCTTGCTAAATCAGTACACGGGTCGTTTAGCCGTATCCAGTTTACGCCGGACTTATTGCCTGCCGATGTGATAGGAACAATGACCTACAACATCAAACAAAACGAGTTTTCTATAAAAAAGGGACCTATCTTTGCGAACTTTGTATTGGCTGACGAGATTAACCGTGCGCCTGCCAAAGTGCAGTCTGCCTTATTGGAAGCAATGCAAGAGCGACAAGTGACCATTGGTGATTCGACCTTTAAATTAGACGCTCCTTTTATGGTAATGGCAACTCAGAACCCCGTAGAGCAAGAAGGAACTTACCCACTGCCTGAGGCACAAGTAGACCGTTTTATGCTTAAAACGGTTATCGATTATCCTAAATTGGATGAAGAGCAACAGATTATGCGCGACAACCTCAGCAATAGTTACGCGATGGTGAACCAAACAGTGAGTTTGGAACAAATCCTAAAAGCACAAACAGCCGTGCGTGAGGTATATATGGACGAAAAGATTGAGAAATACATCTTAGACATTGTTTTTGCGACTCGTTATCCTGAAAAATACAACTTGGCAGAGCTTAAACCACTTATTAGCTTTGGGGCATCGCCACGTGGTAGTATCAACTTGGCAATGGCGGCAAAATGTTATGCTTTCATTAAACGTCGTGGTTATGTAATTCCTGAGGACGTACGTGCGGTAGTATTTGACGTATTGCGCCATCGTATCGGTATTACCTATGAAGCAGAGGCTGAGAATATTACCTCAGTAGAGATGATTCACAAGATAGTGAATACCATTGAAGTACCATAGGAGGTAAAAGATAAAAGGTAAAAGGTAAAGCCAGCGAGGACTCACAGTTGGGTATGTGAATAAGTAGCAGTATTTGGGGTTACCAAGCGATGATAGAAGTACTCGAAACAGGTGAACCTAAAGCAGAGGTGAAAAACTACAAGGAGAGGCTTTCTCGGTGTGGTTACGACTTGCCGTGGGACGAAAAAAAGTTTGATACGCAAAGCATCAATGAACAACTCATTGCTGATGTACAAGACAATTACGAGAGTTTTAAATGGCATTAAAATAGTTAATTAATTTTGGATACTAAAGAACTATTAAAGAAAGTACGCAAGATAGAGATAAAAACGCGCAAACTCTCCGATAATATTTTCGGAGGGGAGTATCACTCTACCTTCAAAGGTCGGGGTATGACTTTCAGTGAAGTACGTCCGTACCAATTTGGTGATGATATTCGCAATATCGACTGGAACGTAACGGCGCGTTACAACGAGCCTTTTGTGAAAGTATTTGAAGAGGAACGCGAACTTACGCTAATGCTGATGATAGACGTGAGCGGTAGTGAGCTTTTTGGTACGAAACAAGAGTTCAAAAGTGAAGTGATTACCGAAATAGCAGCTACCTTGGCGTTCTCAGCTTTACAGAATAACGACAAAACGGGCTTGATACTGTTTTCTGACCAAATAGAACTGTATATTCCACCTAAAAAAGGGAAATCGCACGTGTTACGCATCATCAGAGAGCTTATAGAATTTCAGCCCAAAAGTTTTAAGACTAATATCTCGGAGGCTTTGCAGTTCCTCAGCAGGGTAAGGAAGAAAAAAGCGATTGTGTTTATGCTCTCGGACTTTATGGATAAAGGCTATGAGAAACCTATACAGATAGCTGCCAAAAAACACGATATTACCGGTATTCGCATTTATGACAAAAAAGAAACTGAACTACCTAACTTAGGTTATGTGATGGTAAAAGATGCTGAAACAGGAGAGCTAATGCGTGTGAACACCGCTTCATCGGCAGTGCGAAAAGAATATGCAAAACAATATCACGAGACGGTGAACTATTTTGAGACGCTTTGGCAGAAGTCGGGTGCAGGGGTAGTGAACTGTAGAAATGACGAGAGTTATACCCAAAAGCTGTTGGGATACTTTAAAAATAGGTAAAAGGTAAAAGGTAAGAGGTAAAAGATAAGAGGTAAAGCTAGCGAGGGCTCACAGTATGTGAGTAAGAGGTAATAAGGTAAGAGACTAAATTAAGTATTAAGCGGTAAAATGAGACGAATATTATATTTCATATTAATATTATTTGTATTTCCTACTCTTTACGCACAAGAGGTAAAGGTAGAGACTAATACAAAGAACATAAAAATAGGGGAACAGATAGAATACAAGATATCGGTAGAAGCCCCTGCTGATGCGGCTGTGGTATTTCCGGAAGGACAGAGTTTTAGTCCGTTAGAAATGGTAAAAGCCGACCCTACTGATACCTTGAAAGAGGCAGGTAAGTTTCGTTTGGAAAAAGCCTACTACCTTACCCAATTTGATGAAGGGAAGTACACTATTCCGCGACAAAGGATACACATCAGTAACAAAGACTACTATACCGATTCGCTACTCGTAGAAGTACATACCGTAGCGGTAGATACGCTCAAACAGCCTTTATACGACATTAAACCGATTACCGAAGTAGCCTCACCTATGGCTTCACGTATGTGGTTATGGATTATTTTAGGAATTATAGGACTCCTTTTAGTAGCGGGTGGATTATACTTCTTCGTCTTTCGTAAGAAGAAACTATCAGCCGAAGAAGAGCGCAAAAAGTTACCTCCTTTTGAGCGCGCCATACAAGACCTAAAAGACTTACAAAATTCTAAATACCTCATAGAATCACAACACAAAGCCTATTATACTCGGCTTACCGATATTGTAAAAGAATACTTGGAAGACGAGGTGCATATTTTAGCCAAAGAGAGTACCACAGATGAGCTTCTGGCTAAAATTAATGTTTTGCAAGAAGCAGGAAAGCTACACTTATCGGAAGAGACTATCAGCAACCTCAAACGGGTATTACAAAATGCCGACTTGGTGAAATTTGCCAAGAGTAAGCCCTCGGACAACAATGCTGAATACGACCGTGAGACCATTGAGAATGTGGTTATCAAAACCAAAGAGGCTATCCCTGTGGTAGTAGCCGAAGGAGAAGTACCTACACAAGACGCTTTCGCAATGAGCGTACTGAAAATAAGAGAACGCAGAAAAAGACGCAACCGAGTGGCTCTTATCGTCGCACTTTGTTTTGTAGTATTAGCTCCTGTATTGCTTATGGGATATAATATCTTGTACAACAAATACTTCAATACTTATGCGAGTATCAATCGCAGCGAGTGGGTAACAAGTGATTACGGTTATCCTATTACTGAGCTCACTACGCCAGAGATACTCATTCGCAAGCAAATAGTAGACGTAACGGAATACAAATCGATTATAGATAAGCAATACACTTTCTATTACGGCAGTCTTAATTCACCTTTATACATAATGACCAATATCATTACCTTTAAGAAAGACGCCCAAAATACAGCACCTCAACAAGAGGAACAAGGCGGTGGACTTACCTTAGACCCACAGAAGGTGAATGAAATAGTGCTTTCGCAACTGGATAAAGCTAAGGCGAAGAACATCACTACCTTGCAGGAAGAATACACCTCGCCCAGCGGTGCAAAAGGTATAAAAGTTTTTGGCAAAATGAGTATTCCTAACGAGAAGGGTAAGTATTTTAGCGCTTCTTATGAGCTGTACAGTTTTACTGAAAACAATGCGCTCCAACAAGTACTTATCACCCATATAGACGAACCTAACGCCGATAAGATAGCACAAAGAGTTATCAATTCTATTGTATTTAAAACAGAATAATATGCTTAAAAATATTACTTTTGCCAATCCACAGTTCTTTTGGTTACTGTTAGTCTTACCACTAATGGTGGCGTGGTATTGGTATTGGAATAAGAAATCTAAACCAAATGTAACTATATCTTCCACTATCGCTTTTAAGAAGATGAGTTCGTGGAAAGACCTTTTATACCATTCTTTGTTTGCCTTGCGCTTATTGGCAGTAGCCTTACTAATTATAGCATTAGCACGCCCACAAACCCATTCAGAAAATGCACACACAAAGATTACTGATGGGATAGATATTGTAATGGCAATAGACGTATCGGCGAGTATGCTTTCAAAAGACTTAAAGCCTAACCGTTTTGAAGCACTAAAAAAGGTAGCTTCACAATTTGTAAAAGACCGTCCTAATGACCGTATTGGACTTGTTATCTACGCAGGAGAAAGCTATACTAAAACTCCTGTGACTACGGATAAAGGTATTATCTTAAACGCTCTTTCGGAACTTACTTATGGACAAATAGAAGACGGTACAGCCATCGGTATGGGACTGGCAACGGCTGTAAACCGACTCAAAGAAAGTAAAGCCAAGAGTAGAGTTATTATCCTCCTTACCGATGGGGTGAACAACACAGGATTTATAGACCCACAAACCGCAGCTGAGTTGGCTGCTGAGTACGGTATTAGAGTATATACAATAGGGATAGGCTCCAATGGAACGGCGCTCTCACCTTACGCACTCAATCCTGACGGTAGCATAATGTACCGTATGTTACAAGTGGAAATAGATGAGCCTCTAATGAAAAAGATAGCTGAAGTAACACACGGGAGATACTTTCGTGCCACTGACAACCAGAAGCTCCAACAGATTTACGATGAAATCAACAAGATGGAGACTACCAAGATTGAAGAGTTTAAATACACTGAGGTAGATGAGAAATTCAGACCCTTAGCGATAATTGCTGTGGTTTTATTACTTCTTGAGTTTTTATTAAAAAATACTATTTTTAGAAACGAAATATAAAAAATTGTCGTATCTTTGCCCCCGCGATGAAAAGAAAATTTATCAACATATTATTATCAGCGCTTATCCTGTTCTCCAATTCAGGGTGGGCGATTACTTTTCATTATTGCAAAGAAACCTTATCGTCAGTGTCCTTAGAGTACCCTACTTCTGCGAGTGAAGAAGAGGAAGACTGTACTACAATGGACTCTTGCTGTGCTTCGGATGACGATGAGGACGAAACAGAAACTTCACATAAAAAATGTTGTGACGACATATCTATCACTTCTTCTATTTCTGATAGTACATCGGTAGTAAAGGTATTGGAGTTGCAATTACAACCCTTTGTAATAGCTACCCCTACCCTACCTATATTAGAGGAGGTAAGCATTACTGAGACGGTAAAGAAATCTATCACTACTGATTTCTTTACACAACTGAATGCTCCGCCTCTGTACGAATTGTACTGCCAGAGAGTGTTTTATTCAAGTAACAGGTAAAAGATAAAAGGTAAGAGGTAAGAAATTTACCTCTGTTTTCTAATCCTTAAATTCTAATTCCTGAATTGAATAAAACAGAACAATAATGTACAAAAAATATATCTTTTTATTAGGGCTGTTGTTGCCCTTGTCACTCTTTGCTCAAAATTTTAGCAAAGGGAGTGTAGTCGATGAAAACAACACACCACTTATAGGTGCTGATGTATATTGGGAAGGTACCCAAATAGGGACTTCTACCGATAACGAAGGAGCTTTTACCTTGAAACGACCTGAGGGAAGTTCTACTTTAGTAGTAAGCTATGTAGGGTATAAAAAGAAAACTGTGAAAGTAAGTGGTAACACACCCTTACACATTCAGTTAGAGCCCGAAACTACTTTGGAAGAAGTAGTTGTAAGCTACAAACGTGCTAATACAATGAAATCGCAGTGGCAAGTAGCCGATGTGCACACAATGAGCAGTGGGGAACTGCTGAAAGCCGCTTGTTGCAACCTATCGGAGAGTTTTTCTACCAATCCGTCGATTGATGTGAACTTCTCAGACGCTGTTACGGGTAACAAACAGATAAAGATGTTAGGTTTGACCAGTCCGTACATATTAATGGCAGAGGAGAATATCCCTACGATGCGCGGAGCTTCGCAAGCCTACGGGCTCTCGTTTGTGCCTGGTACGTGGATTGAGAGTATCCAGATTACCAAAGGAGCAGGGAGTGTGATTAACGGGTATGAGAGTATTTCGGGGCAAATAAATTATGAAATAGAGAAGCCTATCAGTGCCATTCCTTTTTTCTTGAACTTATACGCATCGGAGGATAATCGCTACGAAATCAACGCCCATACCAATAAAAAGCTCTCTGATAAATGGGCGACTACCCTCTTTGCTCACGGCAATGTGCGTCAGCAAAAAGCTGACCACAATCACGATGGTTTTATAGATAACCCGATAGGTAACCAAATCAACTTGTTGAATCGTTGGCAGTACGCCGATGCTCAAAAGGGTTGGGTAGGCTTTTTGAACCTCCATTATATGAAAGATGAGCGCCAGGCAGGTGAATTGCGCTTTAATCCGCTGACTGACAAAGGTACTACCAATGCTTGGGGCAGTGAAGTAAACTCCGAACGCCTCAGCGCATCTAACAAAATAGGGTATGTATTCCCTGATACGCCTTATAAGAGCATAGGCTTACAGAACTCTTTCCAATCGCACAAGCAGGATTCCTACTTTGGTTTGAATCGCTATGATATACACCAAAAAAGTTGGTATGGCAACTTGATATACAACTCTATCATCACCAATACCAAGCACAAGTTTGCCACAGGGCTCAATGGTACTTACGACGATTACAACGAGATGCTTAGTACTAGGGCTCTCACAGAGGATTTTTCACGTGTAGACCGCTCGGTGGGTGCCTTCTTTGAATACACTTACGACAATTTAAGCAACTTCAGTTTTGTGGCAGGGGTACGCGCCGACAGTCATAATCACTTAGGAAACTTTATCACTCCACGCTTGCATGTGCGTTACAATCCTTGGAAGCAAGCTACTTTTAGAGTATCGGCAGGACGAGGCAAACGAGCTGCTAATGTGATTGCTGAGAACCAACAGCTCTTGGCTTCTGCACGAGAGTTTACTATCGTAGGAGGTAATGGTGGTAAGCTCTACGGTTTGAACCCTGAAATCGCTTGGAATTACGGCGTGAGCTTTTTGCAAGCATTTAAAGTATTGGGCAAGAACGCTGAGTTCTCTATAGACTTTTACCGCACTGATTTTGACAATCAAGTAGTAGTAGATTTGGATAACTCACCCCAACAAGCCTTGTTTTATAACCTGAATGGTAATAGCTTTGCTAACTCTTTACAAGCTGAGTTCAGCATCACACCTGCCAAAGGTTTGGACTTTAAAGCAGCCTACAAGTATTACGATGTGCAAACACAGTTTACCAAAGGACAATTGGAGAAGACCCTTACCCCAAAACACCGTTGGTTTGCCAATGTAGCTTACGAGACTCCCGAGCGTCACGAGAACAACCATTCGCAATGGAAGTTTGATGTAACCTTCAATTGGTTAGGAGAACAACGCTTACCTACTACGGCTACGAATCCAGTGGCTTATAGGCTTAGCGATTACGCTCCCTCATTTGCTACACTCAATGCCCAAATCACCAAAGTATTCTCTAAGACTTTTGAGATATATGTAGGTGGTGAAAATATCACCAATTATAAACAAGAGAACGGAATTTTGGCTGCCAACGACCCTTTTGGTGCGTATTTTGATAGTACTATGCAGTACGCTCCTGCTTTCGGACAGATGTATTACGCAGGATTAAGATTTAAAATTCTATAATTAGCAAATAATGGTTAGTGGTTAGAAAGCTAACGACTAATGATTAAAAACGAACAACTAATAAGTATTTTTCAGAATGAAAACACGTATTTTATTATGGGTAGCTTTGAGTTTCTTTGGACTCACTACCGCAAATGCTCAAGAAGCACCTAACAAAAACAAGAAAGTAGAGTTTGCCGTAGGAGGCAACTGTGAACAGTGCAAAGCGCGCATAGAAAAAGCAGCTTACAGTGTAAAAGGCGTAAAGAGCGCTAATTGGAACATCAAGAGTGGGAATATGACTCTTATTTTTGACGAACGCAAATGTAGCGAAAGCGATGTACAAAAAGCCATTGCCAAAGTAGGACACGACGCAGGCAAAGAACGCGCTGACGACGAAGTGTACAATAAGTTACACCACTGTTGCTTGTACCAACGCTTGCCTTAGAACCTAAGCAAAAACACAATCATAGGAAGAGATAAGTCCATCTCTTCCTATTTTTTTATCATTTGTATACAAAATATATCAAATAAAGTAGTATCTTTGCGACTGTTAAATTATTAGAGATGATAGATTACTATAAAACCTTAGGGGTAGAAAAAACTGCTACCCAAGATGATATAAAGAAGGCTTACCGCAAGTTGGCGCGCAAGTATCACCCTGATATGAACCCCAACGATAAGACGGCAGAGCAGAAATTTAAAGAGATTAACGAGGCTAACGAAGTACTTAGCAATCCTGAAAACCGTGCTAAATACGACAAGTATGGCGAACACTGGAAATACGGAGAAGAATACGAAAAAGCCCAACAACAGCAACGCTCCCAAGGTGGTTTTGGAGGATTTGAAGGCTTTGGCGGAGGTAACTACTCTGAGGGAGACTATTCTGATTTCTTCAGAGATATGTTTGGCGGACGGACTTCGGGATTTGGTAGAGGTTACGGTAGTGCCTCAGGTAAGTTTAAAGGACAGGATATTTTTGCGGATATGTCGCTACCACTGCGAGAAGTGGCAACTGCTCAGCAACGTACTTTTACGGTGAACGGCAAGAATATACGCATTACAGTACCTGCGGGGGTATATGAAGGGTTGCAAATTAAGCTAAAGGGTCACGGATACGAAGGATATAACGGAGGACCTAACGGTGATTTGTATATCACTTTCCATATTGAACCCGACGCTCAGTTTGAACGCAATGGCAACGATTTGAAAACTACTGTAAATATCGACCTATATACAGCTATGTTAGGTGGCGAAGTGCAGATAGATACCCTCAGTGGTAAAGTGAAAATGAAAGTAGCTCCTGAGACACAAAATGGCACTACGGTGCGCTTAAAAGGTAAAGGTTTTCCTGTGTACAAGCAAGAAGGCACGTTTGGTGACCTTTTTGTAACCTATCAAGTACAATTGCCTAAAAATCTTACGGAACAACAAAAAGCATTATTTGAACAACTTAAAAATTCATAATTATGAAAGATAGAATTTCAAGAGAAGACATCGTTCGTTTGTACAATATAGAAATCACATTCTTTGACGATTTAGAATCAAGTGGACTTATAGAAACGGAAGTGATTGACAACACTACTTACCTGCATTACGACCAGCTTTCGGCTTTTGAACGTTTTACTAATTGGCATTACGACCTTGAAGTGAATATGGCTGGGTTGGAGATTATTCATCGTTTATTACAACAAATTGAAGAATTAAAGGGAGTGAGATTGGAGGTAAAAGATAATGGTTAATGGTTAATGATTAATGGTTAATTTGGGAGAAGCTTATAGAAAGCTTATAGGAAAGACGGTGCGAGCCGCACGGGTAGTCGTAGCACGACAGGCAGGTGCGAGCCGCACAGGCAGATAAACAATTAACGAAGAAAAGACGAACAAACAACGAACAAACAACGAACAAACAA
>NZ_KB291209.1:20639-23544 GCF_000318255.2 Capnocytophaga sp. oral taxon 380 str. F0488 | reverse complement strand
TTCTCTAATTTTCTATTGCCCGTCGTGCTACGACCTTTGCCAAAGTTAATGTTCCAAAAAGTTACTTCACAAGGCACAGCCTCATTCCTCTAACTCAAGCTCGTACCCCATTTACTAATTCTCTAATTTTCTCATTCTCTCATTGGTATTATTGGCATTCCTGGTATTATTGGCATTCCTGGTATTATTGGCATTATCTTTCATTTATATCATCAATTACGTCCTATTGAAGTCTTTTTTTGTATTTTTGCAACGCTATTTATAGAAGAAATATGTACGATAAAGTCCGAGCCATAGTTATTTCAAGCCTCAAATACAGCGATAACAGTCTTATAGTGAAGTGTTTCACTCAAACGATGGGTACTCGTAGCTATTTGTTACAAGGCGTTTTAGCACAGAAGAAAGGGAACTTAAAAACAGCCCTTTTTCAGCCTTTTATGCTGTTAGAATTGGTGGCTACCCATAAAAATAACGGTACGTTAGGACGTGTAAAGGAAGCTAAGATAGCCGTCCCTTATTACTCGTTACATACTGATATTTACAAGAGTGCTGTAAGTATGTTTCTTTCCGAAGTATGTGCTTTTGTTTGCACATCTGAAGCTCCCGATGAAGAAATGTTTTTGTTTTTAGAACAGAAGCTCCTTTTTTTTGATAGAAACGACTTCTCTGCCAATTTTCACTTAAAGTTTCTGCTTGATATCACTCGCTATCTTGGCTTTTACCCCGATACCACTCACGAGCGTTTGCCCTCCTTTTCGTTGGAAGACGGCATTTTCACTACTACCGATGAAAGCAAATACACCATTACAGGCACTACCTTGTTGCTATTCAAAACCCTCCTACACACCGATTATCCTCAGTTATCAACCGTTAAAAGCAATAAGAATGAGCGCAATGCATTGCTTTTTCAACTGCTTAAATACTACGAATGGCACTTCCCCAATTTTAGACAAATAAAATCATTAGAGGTGCTACAAACGCTCTTTTAGCACTATTCCAACATAATGCGATACTGTTTTTTACTCCCACACTTAGCTAAAGTTTTAAACTTTGCCAAAGTTAATTGTAACTAACAGTCTGTTAGATTTCTTATCTCAAACTTACACTAATAAAAAAACTCCAAGTAAAATCTTTTTTACTTGGAGTTTCTTGCGTTTATGAATTTATTGGAACAAAAATATTAAATGTCGATAGCTTCACCATAAGCAGCTGCTACTGCTTCTTTTACACCTTCGCTCATTGTAGGGTGTGGGTGTACCGCTTTGATGATTTCGTGTCCTGTAGTTTCCAATTTACGAGCTACTACCGCTTCAGCAATCATATCAGTAACGCCGGCGCCAATCATATGGCAACCTAACCATTCGCCATATTTAGCATCAAAGATTACTTTTATGAAGCCTTCAGTAGTACCCGCTGCATTTGCTTTTCCTGAGGCAGTGAATGGGAACTTACCTACTTTTATTTCATAGCCTTTTTCTTTAGCTTGTTTTTCGGTCAGACCTACTGAAGCAATTTCAGGAGTGCAGTAAGTACAACCAGGAATATTACCATAGTTAAGTGGTTCTACGTGCATTCCTTTAATCTTTTCAACGCAAATAATACCTTCTGCTGAAGCTACGTGTGCTAAGGCTTGACCAGGAACTACGTCGCCAATAGCGTAATAACCAGGAACATTAGTTTGGTAGAATTCATTCACGAGGATTTTATCGCGTTCAGTTTTGATACCTACCGCTTCCAAACCGATATTTTCAATATTTGTTTTGATACCTACGGCTGAAAGCAAGATATCAGCTTCTAAAACTTCTTCGCCTTTGGCTGTTTTCACAAATGCTTTTACACCTTTGCCAGAAGTATCTACTTTGGTTACCTCAGCCGAAGTCATAATATTGATACCTGATTTTGTAAGACTCTTTTCTAATTGTTTAGAGATATCCTCATCTTCCACAGGAACAATATTAGGCATAAACTCTACGATGGTTACTTCAGTACCCATAGCGTTATAGAAGTAAGCGAACTCAATACCGATAGCCCCACTACCTACTACAATCATTTTCTTAGGTTGCTCAGGGAGCGTAAGTGCTTGGCGGTAACCGATAATTTTCTTGCCGTCTTGAGGTAAAGCAGGCAACTCGCGTGAACGTGCTCCAGTAGCAATAATAATGTGGTCAGCACTGTATTCAGTTACTTTGCCATCTTTATCTTTTACGTCTACTTTCTTGCCAGCTTTTAGGGTACCATAGCCCATTATCACATCTATTTTGTTCTTTTTCATCAAGAACTGCACCCCTTTGCTCATTGTAGCAGCTACCTCGCGGCTACGTTTGATAACCGCATAAAAATCTTTGTCAAAAGACTCTTTTTTTACGGTGATACCATAGTTCTCAGCGTGCTTTAGGTATTCAAACACTTGCGCTGATTTTAACAAAGCTTTCGTAGGAATACAACCCCAGTTCAAACAAATACCACCGAGGTTTTCTTTTTCAATAACAGCGGTTTTAAACCCTAATTGAGAAGCGCGAATGGCAGTAACATACCCACCAGGACCACTTCCTAATACAATAACGTCGTATTTACTCATTTCTTTTAAAATTTATCAAGTTTGATATTAGGCTACAAAGTTACGAATAATATTTTGAATAAAAACTATTTTAATCACTTTTTTATTTATATGTAATTTTATATGTTTGAATAATAGCTATTTAAATCCTGATTGTCCGAAGTAAATCTCATTTACTTTATTGAAGTCTAAAAATCATAAAAACTCTAAAATCATTGCGCTTTTTCTAAAGTTTTATTACCTTAAAAAAGCAATTAGTATTCAGTTTTCTAAGATTATAGCTTTGTCTTAGCTTCAGTTTAGCTTCAGTTTAGCTTCGTTCATTGTTCGTCTTTTGTTCGTCTTTTG
>NZ_KB291209.1:2517-20619 GCF_000318255.2 Capnocytophaga sp. oral taxon 380 str. F0488 | reverse complement strand
TGTTCGTCTTTTGTTCGTCTTTTGTTCGTTCATTCATTATTTGTCTTTTCATTATCTGTCTGTCGTGCTACGCCTGCCCGTGCGGCTCGCACCGTCTTTTGTTCGTTCATTCATTATTTGTCTTTTGATTATCTGCCTGTCGTGCTACGACTACCTGTGTGACTCACACCGTCATTTGTTAGTTCATTCTCTTCCTAAAAATCGGAGTTTTTCACCATTTGTCTAATTTAAAATGAAGAGAGCTAGAGGGTTCATAGCTATATGTTTTTAGTGAGAAGTTCTACAATCTTGTTGTTCGGGAAAAATTCTTTTAACACTACCTTCAGTACCGTATAGGCGGGAATAGCCACTACCATTCCTGTTATCCCGAAAAGCGTACCACTGATAAGGGTAATGAGGAAAATCTCTAAGGCTGTAGATTTTACTGAATTAGAGAAAATAAGCGGTTGAGAGAAGAAATTATCAATAAACTGACCTATTATAAACCCTATCAACACATAGATAGTAGTAGGCAGACTTACCGTCATAAAATCGTTTTGTAGGTTGCTACTCATTGTAAGCAAAGCCATTAGTATAAAACCTATCATTGGGCCTATATAAGGAATAAGGTTCAGTAAAGCACATAAAAGGGCTATGATAAAAGCATTTTCTACTCCGAAAATAAGCAATACTATGGTGTAAATTATAAAAAGAATAGTAAGCTGTAGCATTAATCCTACAAAATAACGCGACAATAGGTTGTTTATTTTGAAAATAGAGGTTTTAAGTTTGCGTTTGCGTTTAGGAGAGAAAATAGAAAGCAATGCGATAAGTATTCTGTCACCGTCTTTCATAAAGAAGAAGGTAATAAAAAGTACCGAGAAGAATCCTACCCCAAAACTACTGATAAACGAGATAAAAGAGTTTAGGAAGTTAGGAATATCGATAAAATTCAACATCTCTTGTACTCCAAAAGAGTAATCTTCTCTCTGAAGTCCAACCTTACTGAGAGTTTGGTGGAAGAGGGCGTCGAGGTTGTCCTTTAGCAAGTCTATATTAAGGCTTGAGAGGTTCTTACCTTGCGAAATAAGCAAAGGGATAAATAAACTGAATACCCCAAGGCTCAATACCACGAACAATAACATTGTAAGAACCACACATAAGGTTCGGTTTTTTATCTTCAGCCTTTTGTAAAAAAACTGTATAAGAGGTTTGCCCATCAATGTCAGTACCAACGATACAATGAGGTAAATGATAATAGATTGTAGTAAGTAAAGGGTGTAGAGCCCTAAGGCTACCAATACAATAATCCCTACGGCACGCAATATACCATTTGCTATTTCTTTTGAGTTCATAAACGGTTTTTATATTTTACAAATATCTCTTTATTTTCTATTTCTAATTTTCTAAGTTTACTCAGTTCTAAAAAGTCTTGTTCTTTATCAATTCCTACAAACTTCCTACCTAACAAATTAGCTGCAATACCTGTAGTAGAGCTACCTGTAAAAGGGTCAAATATCCAAGCATTAGGTTTGGTAGAAGCTAAAATAAGCCTTGTAAGTACTGATAAGGGTTTTTGAGTAGGGTGTTTGCCACACGACTTTTCCCAAGGAGCAATAGCGGGGAAACGCCATACATCTTTCATTTGCTTGTTGCCATTCAGTTCTTTCATTAGTTCGTAATTGAAGTAATGAGGCGTTTTTTCTTCTTTTCTTGCCCAAATGATTTGCTCTGTAGAATGAGTAAAGTACCTACAAGAAAAGTTAGGGGGTGGATTGGTTTTCTCCCAAGTAATAATATTAAGTATTTTAAAGCCTAATTCAGTAAGTATTTGTCCTATTGAAAAGATGTTATGCATTGTACCACTAATCCAAATAGTAGCATTTTCTTTCATCACTTCGCGTACTAAAGTAAGCCATTGTCTATTAAAATCATTTACAAATGCTATCCCTTTTGGTTTATCCCAATCTCCTTTATTAACACTTACAATCTCACCATTATTTACAGTAAGCCCTCCGTTTGATAAAAAGTAAGGAGGGTCAGCAAAAACCATATCAAACTTACGATGAAACTGTGGTAACAGCTCCATCGTATCTCCGTGAAGGAGGTAGAAGGATTTGTCTTGGGATTTGAAATAGGGGGTAAGCATTTGTTATAATTTTAAAATTTCATCATACAACATTTTTCTTCCTTTTCCAGACCAATATGTAATATCTTGTTCTATGAATAACCATCTCAGAAGTTTTAAAATCAGCTCATAAGATTCTTCTATATTAGGTAAATTATTACAAAAAATAAAAGATGTATTAAATGGATCACAATTATAAATTGATTCTATTGCTTTAAGTAATGAAAGCCATTCTTTTGGAGAAAGTTTACTTTTTTTATTAGATAAATCATTAATGATAAAATTATGAGCAGGAGGTTTGTCATTACCATTTTTATAAAGGATGTGATTTTCTATATAAATAATAAAATCACATCCCTTATTTAATTTACCAGGTCTTTCAAGATATATTCTTTTTTGTCCATTATTTAGATTTTCAACGAAATATCTATACTTCTGATTTGGTTTTTCATTTATCCATATATTTAAGATATATTTTCTTAATGAAGTTTTATCATTAATATTATCAATAGAAGGGATATTTGATGAAATTGATTTATCTTGTCTAATAGCCATATTTTTTAAAATTTAATAGTTTCTTCTTTTTTTACTTTTTCAACAAACTTACTTAAGGTCGTAAGGTTATAAACACTTGGAATAGTATTGTAGGCTTCCTCTAATTTGTTTTTTGCAGAAAGCCAACCTTGTCCATCGGTTATCCAAACAAATTCGTAATTCTCATACTGATTGATTTTAGGAGCCACTTCTGAATAAGCTCTTGCAACTTCATTAAGTTTTGAACCTCCTGTATTGTAAAAATTAGTTTCTATTAAATAGATTTTTCTCTTTGTCTTAATAACGAAATCAAAACGCTTTACATCAACACCAAGACTTTCTATATCAAGAAACAAATTACTATTTACTTCCTTTTTATAATATATTCCTTCCTTGTCAAAAAGTAATGATACAGCCTTAGACATATTATCTCCTCCTCTATTTTTACGAGCATTGGTATCTAAGCCTACTTCAATTCCAAAAACATAATCTACTAAATTAGTAACCTCCTTATGTTTAAAGACTTCTGCCAATCCTGTTTCACAAATATACTCAAAAACTCTCTTGGGAGAAGTGAAATAACTATCTAATAAAACTATTTCACCATTGTTATCAAATGTCTTTGTGCCTTTGTCTTTACGCACCGCAATTAAAATATCCAGTACTTCAAATACTTTTGGATTTTCCTCATAAAGATTATTTATAGCCTTTTCTAAGTCTTCTTTTCCTATGAGATAGTTCAGTTGATTGAGTTTTATAGCTATTTTACTAACATTTCTTATAACTTTTTTGAAATCTACAAAATAATCAAGGGTTGCATTGGTTTCGCTAAGTTGTGATAGAAATGTTTTAAACTGCTCTTTCATATTTTTCAAATTGGTTGTTATTGGTAATTAATAATTCATTTAGTATCCCTCGTTTTTTAGGATTGGCATTGATACTTCTTTTGGCTAAAACTCTTCTTATTTCAAAATTGGCATATAGTTCATCAAAAAAACGATTATTTTTATCTTTTTCTCTTACGTCGGAGTTACTTAATATCCAATAGTGATTCAAATTATTGAGTTTATGGCAAAAATCTCTTAAGCGAATTTGTTCACTATCATCAAAATTATCTTTTGCATAAGCATTAAAATTAGAGGTTTCACTCAAAGGTTTATAGGGAGGGTCGAAATAAAATAAAGTATTTTCTTTGGTATAATGAATAGTTTGCTCAAAGTCTCCACAAATAATTTCTACCTTTTGCAAAGCCTTGCTTACTGCTAAAATATTCTCTTTATCACAAATCATAGGACGCTTGTAGCTACCTATAGGTACATTAAACTCATTTTTACTGTTTACTCGATACAGACCATTAAAACAAGTGCGATTTAAGAATATAAATAGAGCTGATTGCATTACCTTTTCTTCACATTTGCTATTGAATAAAGCTCTTTTTTGGTAATAGTACGCCTTTTTAGCCTCTTGCTGGTCTTCTAAAGCGTGATATTCTATTTGCAGACTATTAAGAATAGCAATTAGCTGTTCAGGATTTTCAGCAATGGTTCTATAAGTATCTATCAATTCTTTGTTAATATCATTGATAACTGCTTTTTTCATATTAGGAAACTCACTGAGCAACCAAAATAACACAGCACCACTCCCTACAAAAGGTTCTATGTAGGTGAATTTCTCTTTAAAAACAATCTTAGGTAAGTTGTTTTTAATCTGTTCTATGAGTTGTGTTTTGCCTCCTGCCCATTTCAAAAAAGGCTTGGCAATATAATTTATATTTTCTCTCATTCCTAATATATTTAGTCATTAGTTTTTTTGATGACTAATCAACCAAAAATCTAATAATACGATTGCGGTCATAGCCTCGACAATAGGTACTGCACGAGGTACTACACAAGGGTCGTGTCTGCCTTTACCTTGCATTGTTACGATGTTGCCGTGTGTATCGAGTGCGGGTTGCTCTTGCATAAGAGTAGCTACGGGCTTAAAAGCTACTCTAAAATAAATATCCATACCGTTGCTGATACCGCCTTGTATTCCGCCTGAATAGTTGGTTTGGGTAGTGCCATCGGGGTTAAAAAGGTCGTTGTGCTGGCTACCGCGCATTGCAGTACCTGCAAAACCACTGCCGTATTCAAAGCCTTTAACCGCATTGATAGAGAGCATTGCTTTGCCAAGCTGTGCGTGGAGCTTATCGAATACAGGTTCACCTAAACCTATGGGTACACCTTTTACTACACAACTTACTACCCCGCCTACGGTGTCACCCTCCTTACGAATGGCTTTGATGTAGGCTTCCATTTGTTCCGCTAAGGTAGGGTCGGGACAGCGTACGGCATTAGTTTCGGTTATTGCCAAATTGAGTTCGGTATAGGGTTTGGTAAGGGTAAGCTCACCTACACTTGATACATAAGCGGTAATTTGTACTCCTTTCAGTATCTGTTTTGCAATAGCTCCTGCTACTACTCGACAAGCTGTTTCACGCGCTGACGAGCGACCGCCTCCACGATAGTCACGTATACCGTATTTCTGTTGATATACATAATCGGCGTGGCTGGGGCGGTATACCTCGGCTATATGGGCATAGTCAGCTGAATGCTGGTTTTCGTTCTCAATGATAAAACCAATAGGAGTACCAGTGGTTTTACCGTTTAAAATACCCGAAAGAAAGCGTACCTTATCTCCCTCTTTGCGTTGCGTAACAATCGCTGACTGCCCAGGTTTTCGACGGTCGAGTTCGTGCTGTATGGCTTCAAAGTCTAAGGTTATATTAGGTGGACAGCCGTCTATAATTCCTCCTAAGGCTTCGCCGTGCGATTCACCAAAGGTCGTGAGCCTAAAGAGTGTACCTATACTATTTCCAGCCATTATAATTCTTTCATTTTGGTTACTAAGGTCTCCATAAACTTGCTGATAGGTGTCTTTACCATCATTGCCATTACGGGGTTGAAGTTGCCCTCGAAAAGTAGTTGTACCTCACTCTCATTGTTCGATACTTCCGTAATATTGGCAGTAAGCTGAAAAGGAATCTTACCTTTTGCTTCACCTAATACTAACTGACTGCTGGGAGTACTACTTTTCTTTTCTAAAGAAATTTCAGGCATTCCTTTTAGTGCAAACACAAAGGATTGCTCGCTGAGCATTTGGAACTTACTAATATTATCAGGCATCAGTCGTTCAAAATTAGCTACATTTTCTAAAAGTGCAAAGAGGTCTTTAGCACTTTTCTCTACAATTGTTTTTTTACATTCTAAGTTCAAAATAATGATTAATGTTTAATGATAAATGGTTAATTATTTTTACTTAACTAAAACTGTTTCCCAGCCGTCGTATTCGCCGTGAGTATCGAGAGCGAGGTCTATCAAGTCCCACGTATCGGGGTCGATGTTGTCTACACTATTTACTTTACTGAGGATAACGCGGTAACCTAAATCTTCATTAGGGTCTTCACCCTCTTCGGGCTCTATTTTACCTCTGTTATATACTAAAAAGCCTAAGGATTCAGCTTTTGTAATAGCACTATTCATATCCTTTTCAGTTTGGAAATACAACCAGTGTTCAATAGGGCGCTCTTGGTCGGTGTGGTCGCCTGCCTCTTCACAATGTTCTTGCAAATTACTATTGTGAATGCTTTGCATTTCGTAGATATTAGGGAAAAGAAACTCAAAGTAAATCTTCCAATCAGTATCGTCAGTAGTTTTGATTTGAGTACTATAATCAAGGTGTTTGGTTACTACTGATTGCAAGCGTTTTTCTAAATCAGAAGTATTTTCGGTATAAAAATACCACGTGATAGTGCCTTGATAAGTGACAATACCCGCTAAGATATCACTTTCATTAAGCAAAGGCATTACTTCTTCATCTTCTATCGTATAGAGGAAGTCACGTTCTCGGTTATTTGAAAAACCGTTTTCATCAGGTTCTTTTAGCTCAAAAGTAAGGCGTACGCTTTGAGGGTATTGGGTGATAGGAGCAATTTCCTCTAATCCTAAATTGAGGCGGAATACAGCGGGGTTATCTTCTAATCTGCCGATATAGACAGTCCAGTTTTCTGGAATTTGAATATTTTGCATATCATTTGTTATTAAAAAATAGGATTCTACTTAAAGGCTCTTTACAATCTTCTGTCCCATCTATTCTTATCAAAGTTGTGCTTTTTCCAGTACAACATAATTAGGAAGCCTATGAGAGCCCCTCCTACGTGTGCAAAGTGAGCGATATTACCACCAAAAATAGTAATTCCTCCCACAAATCCCATTATTAAGTCTAAGGCTACGAGTAAAGGGATAAAATAACGAGCCGCTATAGGGTAGGGGATAAAGAACAACATCAGTTTGGCATCGGGGAAGAACATTCCAAAAGCCACTAATATACCATAAATAGCACCTGAAGCGCCTACGGTAGTACTTGCGAAAGTAGACCCCATATTATTAATAGCATCGACTGAAGCCACTTCAGTCCACACGCGGGGATAAGAATTAGTATTGACAGTGTTTATTAAATCTTCCATAGTAACTCCCATACTGCCAAGAGCATCGAGGGTGTGATGTACATAGTAGTAATTTACTCCCGTATGAAGTAAGGCTGCTCCTACGCCACAAGAGAAATAGAAGAATAGAAACTTATTGCGCCCCCATATATTCTCTAAGGGAGTCCCGAATGCCCATAAAGCGTACATATTAAAGAGCAGGTGTGTAAAATCAGCGTGCATAAACATATAGCTGATATATTGCCACCAGTGAAAGTTAGGATTCTCAAAATAATGTAAGGCAAAAGAACCAACTATATTTATTTGAGGTAAAAATAGTCCTTTTTCATTCAATGCGGTAAGTATTAATACTATCGTATTGATAATAATTAGATGTAGTACTGTTTTAGATATTCTGTCCATTTTAGTCTTTAGTTATTAGTTGTTAGAGATTGGTTAATTAGCAATGTTCATAATGCTTATATTGCCTATCCAACTCGCATTTAAAATAGGTTTTCTATTTCATTTACTGAAAGGTTGTAATAAATTCGCTTTCCAAAAGGCGAAATTAATACTTCTTGACAACTAAACAAATTATTTATCAAAGTTTCTTGTTCTTCCTCACTGAGTACTTGTCCGGTTTTTACAGCTAAGCTCTTGCATAAAGCTTTAGCAAAGGCTTCTTTCTGAGTGTTTTCGGTAGAGGGTAATGCCTCTATATGCTGTTGCAAGAGTTCGTTGAAAATATTAGGAATCTCACTATCGGTAAGGTGCAGAGGAATCCCACTTACTACAATCTTGTCGGTTTCTAAGGTAAACATAAAGCCACTGCACTCAAAGAGTTCGCGCAGTTGTGCAATCACTTCCAATTCGTGTGGTGCAAAAGGCAGTTCGTAGGGGAACATCAGTTGCTGACTTGCACTATGGGTGGATTGCAGATGCTTCATAAAATCTTCGTACAAGATGCGTTGGTGCGCCCTGTTGATATTGATGATAATAAGCTCTCCTTCCAAAGTAGTTATAAGGTATTTCTTTGCCAAAGCAATGATTTTCTTACCTTGGCTTCGTGTAGGTTCGGTTTCAAAGAGAGAACTCACGATAGTTTCAGGGTTTGAAGTATTAATAGAAGATTCAATGCCCGTGTACAAACTCTCCCACGTAGGTGCTTTTTTGCTGTAAGAGCCGAAATTACTATGGCTATCACTTCCACTGCTTCGGCTTACATATTCTTCTTTAAATGGGTTGAAATTGGGGTCTACTTCTATCTTAGGAAACTCTGGGGTTTTATCCTTGTAGTTATAAGGAATATCGAAAGTAGGGTCTTTACTAAAATCGAGCGTAGGAGCAATATTAAACTGACCTAAACTGTGTTTTACTGCCGACTTCAGTAAGGCATAAATACTATGCTCTTCTTCAAACTTAATTTCGGTTTTCGTAGGGTGAATATTGATGTCGATAGTTGTGGGGTCTACTTCCAAACTGATGAAATACTCCGCCTTCTGGTCGGTGTGGATAAGACCTTCGTAAGCCGAGGCAATTGCGTGGTTGAGGTATTGATTTTTCACAAACCTATGATTGACCATCAAAAACTGTAAGTTTTTAGTCTTTGCTAAATACTCAGGTTTTACGATAAATCCGCTGATTTGCACCAAAGGTGTGTCTTCGGCGATGATAGGCACTAACTTTTCATTGGTTTTGCTTCCAAAAAGATGTACAATGCGTTGGCGGAAATTGGTAGCTGGCAGGTTGAACAGCTCGTTGCCATTGTTGTACAAAAAGAAATGAATTGCAGGGTGTGCCAAGGCAACACGGTGAAACTCATCGAGTATATGACGGAATTCCACCGTGTCTGATTTTAGAAAGTTGCGACGCGCTGGAATGTTGAAAAAGAGGTTCTTCATCGCAATACTCGTACCAGTAGGGCATACGCAGGGCTCTTGGCGCGTAATCTTACTGCCTTCGATGTGTATTTCGGTACCCAACTCGTCCTCTGGGCGCTTGGTTTGCATCTCTACGTGCGCAATTGCCACTATGGAGGCAAGGGCTTCCCCGCGGAAACCTTTAGTTTGCAAATGGAAAAGGTCTTCTGCTTTTTGTATTTTGGAGGTGGCGTGACGCTCGAAAGCCATACGCGCATCGGTAGTACTCATTCCCACACCGTTGTCAATCACCTGCACGAGGGTTTTGCCTGCGTCTTTGATGAGCAGTTTTATTTCGGTAGCACCGGCATCGATAGCATTCTCCATCAGCTCTTTGACTGCTGAGGCGGGACGCTGAATCACTTCGCCAGCGGCTATCTGGTTGGCTACGTGATCGGGGAGTAATTTTATAATATCTGACATTCTATCTATTTAGGTAAAAGGTAAAAGATAAAAGGTAAAGTGCGAGGTCGTAGCACGACGGGCAGTGTGAGCCACACAGGCAGGTGCGAGCCGCACGGGCAGTCGTAGCACGACAGGCAGATAAAGAAAAGACGAACAAAAGACGAACAAAAGACGAACAAATGACGAACAAATGACGAACAAATGACGGTGCGAGCCGCACGGGCAAATGAACGAATGACGAACAATGAACGAACAATAAGCGTATGAAAACCGAAGGAGTCTTCTATTTTAGTTGAAAAAAAGAGCTACTTTTTATGCTGTAAAACAGAAAATTTTGTTTTTCACACTTCACGCATCGGTATTTAGTTTTACTTCTTATCTGGTACAAAATTTGTGCAAATATAAAAAAAGTATTACTTTTGTGGAAAATTATTTTCAATATGAAACACTTGTTTATCTCTATATTCATAGCTATCAGCTTGTTATCTTGTGCTAAAGAACCTGTTACTAATGGCAATGAGGTATCTTTTACGGGCTCTGACTATACCGGTAACGATACCGATTTGCGCGTACGCGATTTTATTTGGAAGGGGCTTAACACGTATTATTTGTGGCAAGCCGATGTGCCTAACTTGCAAAACAACCGTTTTGGTAGTTTGGCTGATACCAAAGCAGATAAAAATAAGAGTTATACTCAATTCTTAAAGAGTTTTAGCGATCCTGAAGACCTTTTCTATAATGGGTTGCTTAATAAATATAAACAAATAGACCGTTTTAGTTATATAACAGATGATTACACTGAGCTCGAAAATCATTTTAAGGGGATTACTGCCAGTGTGGGTATAAACTACGCTTTTGGTTTTGTAGACGAAACAAAAACTAGAGTTTATGCTGTAGTGCGTTATGTAGTGCCTAAATCGGAGGCAGAACAACAAGGTTTGCAACGGGGGGACTTGATAACCACTATCAACGGGCAATCACTTAACCGTTCTAATTATCTTCAACTGTTGCAAAATACCGCTACTATTTCGTTTTCAACCTATAGAATTGTAAATGGCAAAGCAACTCCTACTGAAAAATCGTTCACATTGCACCAAGCTCAAACGCCTGAAAACCCTGTACTCATTCATAAAGTATTCAATAAGGGAGGAAAGAAAATAGCTTACCTGATGTACAATGCCTTTACAGCTGATTTTGATGAGGCACTGAACGATGCCTTTGCAGATTTTAAAGCACAGGGAGCTACTGACTTAATTCTTGATTTGCGCTACAATGGAGGAGGAAGTGTCGATTCGGCTACTTACTTAGCATCGATGATTACAGGTCAGTTTAACGGTCAGGTGTTTGCGATAGAAAAATGGAATAGCAAGTTGCAACCTTTTAAAGGGAATGAACGTGAGTATTTTACATCTAATATGGTAAAAGGTAGCCGACAGGTAGCTATCAATAGTTTGCGCCTTAATAAAGTGTACGTAATTACTTCGGACGAGACAGCTTCAGCCAGTGAATTGGTTATCAATGGTCTTAAAGCCTACATAGATGTAGTGCAAGTGGGTGAAACCACAGTGGGTAAAAACCAAGGCTCGGTGACTGTTTACGACTTTACCGATAAGCAACGAAAAGTTAAAAACCCTAAGCACAAATGGGCGATGCAACCCTTGGTAATGAAGATAGAAAACGCCAAAGGCGTAGGTGATTACGTAAATGGCTTAGAACCTAATATCCAGATTAGTGAGATTGTAAATGATTTAGGGGTATTAGGCGACGAAACTGAACCTATTTTGGCACGCACCTTACAAGAAATTACAGGGAATGTTGCCGGAAGAGCTTCGAGATCAGCGTCGAAAGAAACTTTTTACTTTAAGAAGCTTGGTACTTCTACCTCTGGCTATTTTGGCTTGAACGAAATGTACAAATGAATCGATTTTACGAACTAACTATATCTAAAATCACACAACTTACTACTTCATCGGTAATGATTACCTTTGAAGTACCTGAGTTATTGAAGAAAGTATTTCACTTCGAAGCTGGCGAATACCTTACTCTCCAACAAACGATTGGTGGAGAAAAGGTGCGTCGTGCTTATTCTATTTGCTCTGGAGTGAACGAAAGTGAACTGAGCGTAGCCGTAAAGCGCGTGCCTAATGGTGTGTTCTCTACCTATGCGACGACCCAACTCAAAGCGGGTGATGTATTAGAAGTGATGCCACCTAAGGGTTCTTTCGTATTCTTCTACGACATCTTTGGCAACCGCGATATTATGCTCTTCTCGGCAGGGAGTGGTGTAACCCCTATGATGAGCATTGCCAAAACAGCCTTGTCTAAAACGAATATCAAGGTAGTATTCGTCTATTGTAATAAGTCTAAAGAGGAAGCTTTGTTTTTTGATGAAATAGAAGCCCTCCGCATTCAGTACCCCGAACGCTTTTTAGTCCACTACGCTTTCAGTCAGCAGCCTTGGGGCGACCACTATACGGGGCGCATCAACGATAGGATAGTAAACGAGATTTTTGCTAAATACAAAGATTTCAATTGGGGGCGTTACTACGCTTGTGGCCCTACGGAATTGGTGAAAAACCTCCGTGAGATACTCTTGTTAAGAGGGATAGATAAAGACCGCATTTTTACAGAGCTTTTTGAGGCATCGCCAGCTGAGATAGATTACAGCACCCTACAAGGAAAAGTCGCCATTACTCTTGAACTTAACGGACAGACGCACTGCTTTGAGAGTGCGCGCAACCAAACCCTTCTCAGTTCGGCACTCTTACGTGGCTACGATGCACCTTACTCTTGCTTGAACGGCGTGTGTAGTAGCTGTATTGGTAGGGTAGAGGAGGGAGAAGCCAAAATGGCGAAGAATGAAACCCTCAGCGAAGAAGAAGTATCGCAAGGCTATATTCTTACTTGCCAAGCTTATGCGATGACCGATACAATAAAGGTTCGCTTTTAGTATAATGTTAATCAATTACTCATTTTAGTTTTGAAGTTGTTATTCTTTAAAGAAAGAATCTACGAACTCATATTTGTTAAAAATTTGTAAGTCGTCTATACCTTCTCCTACTCCTATGTATTTTACAGGAATCTGAAATTGGTCAGAGATGCCTATTACCACACCCCCCTTGGCGGTACCGTCCAATTTAGTAACAGCCAAAGCGGTTACTTCAGTGGCTTTGGTAAATTCTTTAGCTTGCTCAAAGGCATTTTGTCCAGTAGAACCATCGAGTACTAACAGCACTTCGTGAGGAGCATCAGGAATTACTTTTTGCATCACGCGCTTGATTTTAGAAAGCTCGTTCATTAGATTGATTTTGTTGTGCAAGCGTCCTGCCGTATCAATAATTACTACATCAGCATTTTGTTTTACCGCCGAACTAAGGGTATCATAGGCTACCGAAGCAGGGTCGCTACCTAACTGCTGTTTAATCATTGGCACTCCGGTACGGTCTGCCCACACTTGTAGCTGGTTAATCGCAGCGGCGCGGAAAGTATCAGCAGCACCTAATACTACTTTCAAGCCTTTTTTAGTAAACTGACTTGCTAGCTTGCCAATAGTAGTGGTTTTTCCAGCTCCGTTCACCCCTACAACCATCATCACATAAGGCTTTTTGTCAGTAGGTAAAGTAAAGTCTGTTGCTTCTCCTGTATGGGTTTCTGATAGAAGTCCTGCTATTTCTTCACGAAGGATAGTATTCAGTTCAGAAGTATTTAAGTACTTGTCTTTAGCCACACGAGCCTCTATACGGTCAATGATTTTAAGAGTAGTATTCACCCCTACGTCACTGGCAATAAGCACTTCTTCAAGGTCATCGAGCACCTCTTCATCTACTTTCGATTTCCCAACGAGAGCCTTCCCTAAGCGGTCAAAGAAGCTGTTTTTAGATTTCTCCAAGCCTTTATCTAAGGTTTCTTTCTTTTCTTTTGAAAAGATATTTTTCAGAAATTGCAATGCCATAGCTTATTGTATATTTTAGGATATGAGTGCAAAGGTAGTAAAAAAGTTTATATATGCAAAAAAGCCGTCTCACGACAGCTTTTTTAAATATGATAAAAATAGAGAAAATTTAATTATTTCTTCTTCAAAAATTCATCAACGAGCTCAGGAGCCATTACGCTTTCTACGAAAGTATAAGCACCTGTTTTAGGTGATTTCACCATTTTGATAGCTTTAGTATGCTTCTTAGATTTACCTTGTAAGGTTGCTACTGTTTTCTTTGCCATAATGTTTTAATTATTTAATTTCTTTATGAACAGTTACTTTCTTGAGGATAGGGTTGAACTTCTTAAGCTCTAATCTATCTGGGGTATTTTTTTTGTTTTTGGTAGTGATGTAACGTGAAGTTCCTGGTAAACCAGACTCTTTGTGCTCAGTGCACTCCAAAATAACCTGAATTCTATTTCCTTTTTTAGCCATTTTAGTATTCTTTTAAATTAGTTAATATATCCGTTACGTTCTACTTCTTTAAGCACTGCATAGATACCTTTCTTGTCGATAGTTTTAATCGCAGTTGCCGATACTTTTAGGGTAATCCAACGATTCTCTTCTGGAATGAAGAAACGTTTCGTACGGAGGTTTACATTGAATTTACGTTTAGTTTTGTTCATTGCGTGTGACACATTGTTGCCCACCAATGCTTTTTTGCCTGTTAAGTCACAAACTCTTGCCATTTTTTTCTCTATTTATTAATGTGTTATTTATATTCAGGGCGCAAAGGTATAACTATTTTTTGAAACAGCAAAACTTTTTTCTCTTTTTTCAGATTATTTTTGTGAATACTAATTTATTATATACTGTATTCCAGGTGTTTAATCGAGTTGAGATTCTTATTTATATATCTGAAAACTACTACTTTTTACACATAAAACAACCCCGTCTTCATATACCCTTCGCCGTTGCAGTATGAATTCTACTAATAACCTTCCTCTTATTTCAACCTTAGCTTTATCTTATCTTCGTTCATTGTTCGTCATTTGTTCGTCATTTGTTCGTCTTTTGTTCGTCTTTTGTTCGTCTTTTGTTCGGCTTTTTTTCGTCTTTTGTTCGTCTTTTGTTCGTCTTTTCATTATCTGCCTGTCGTGCTACGACTGCCTGTGTGGCTCGCACCGTCTTTTGTTCGTCTTTCCTATAAGCTTCTCCTAAATTAATCATTAACCATTAATCATTAAATAAGGCTTCTTTCTACATTATTTTATTCTCCCACCCCATTTGCTAATTTGCTAATTGACTCATTTACTAATTTTATCTGCCCGTGCGGCTCGCACCCGCCTGTGTGGCTCACACCGTCATTTATCATTAATTTGGTATTATTGGCATTTCTGGTATTATTAGTATTATTTGCCATTTTGCTAATTATTTGTACTTTTGTGCCCTATAATCATTTAAACAACAGTATATTCAATGAAAATAAACGATTTATTAAACATAGCACATACTTACGGTAGCCCTGTATATGTATATGATGCCCAGAGGATTGCTTCTCAATATAACCGACTTACCAATGCTTTTGCCTCAGTACCCAAGTTGCGCATCAACTATGCAATGAAAGCCCTTTCTAATATTTCTATCTTGAAATTGATGAAGGACTTGGGTGTTGGTCTCGATACCGTTTCTATTCAGGAAGTACAGTTGGGATTGCTGGCAGGTTTTGACCCTCAGCAAATTATTTTTACGCCTAATGGTGTCTCAATGGACGAAATCGAGGAGGCTATGCGCTTAGGAGTACAGCTCAACATCGATAATCTTTCGTTCTTGGAGCAGTTTGGTACACAACACCCTGAGATACCAGTGTGTATTCGTATCAATCCACACGTGATGGCAGGCGGTAATAGCAATATTTCGGTAGGGCATATCGATAGTAAGTTTGGTATTAGCATTCACCAAATACCGCATATCTTGCGTATCGTCCAGAATACAAAGATGCACATCAACGGTATTCATATGCACACAGGTAGTGATATTTTAGATATTGATGTGTTTCTTTACGCTGCCGAAATACTCTTTGAAACCGCTAAACACTTTAAGGATTTACAATTTATCGACTTTGGCAGTGGCTTTAAAGTGCCTTATAAAGAGGGAGATATACAAACCAATATAGAAGAGTTGGGCGAACGTCTCAGCAGTCGCTTTGCTGATTTCTGCAAGGAGTACGGTCGCAACCTTACATTAGCTTTCGAACCTGGTAAGTTTTTGGTAAGTGAAGCAGGCTACTTTTTAGTAAAGGTGAATGTAGTAAAGCAAACCACTTCTACGGTATTTGCAGGCGTTGACTCTGGTTTCAATCATCTTATCCGACCAATGTTCTACGGGGCTAATCATTATATCGAAAACATTTCTAACCCCGAAGGTAAGAAGCGTTTCTATTCAGTAGTCGGGTATATATGCGAGACCGATACTTTTGCCTCCAACCGACAAATAGCTGAGATTACTGAGGGCGATATATTGTGCTTTCACAATGCAGGTGCCTATTGCTACACTATGGCGAGCAACTACAATTCACGCTTGCGTCCAGCAGAAGTATTGTGGCAGAATGGGGAAGCTAAACTTATCAGAAAGGCAGAAACCTTCGAAGACTTACTAAGAGGACAGATATATTAACAATAAAAAAGGCTGTCCGAAAAGTCTTAAAATCGCATTTGCATCGCTACACTTTGCCAAAGTTTCAGATTTTGGCAAAGTTCATACTTCTTTTATTGTCTGTGTGGTTCGCACTTATTGCCTGTGCGGCTCGCACTTATTGCCTGTACAACTCGCACTATAAAAATCGGTTGTGCCAGCTATCTTCCAAAGGCACTTCCCAATTCTCTTCGTATTCTATTTTAGTATTCACCAAATTGTTGAACACTATAGTCTGTGCCGATACTGCTTTTTCTTTTACCATTTTTTTGAAATCGGCAAGGTTTTTATAGGCGATGTGTTCACCTTGACGGTAACTCACATTCATACGGTCAAGCAATGTAACGTTGTATTGGGCTTCAAGCTCTTGAATAAAGTGCGCTAAAGCATCAAGAGAACAACCTCCTACACCGTGGGCATCGGGTAATGCTCCTATAACTATAAATCGGTTATAGCGCAATTCAAATGATGATAGCAAATCCTTACCGTGCACCATCCAGTGGTTTATAAATTCTTCTAATTGTGTATGCAGTTGCTTTTGCTCTTCTTCTGTAAAGCTACGGTTGCATTGGTATACCCACACACGGGCATCATCGGGGAGTTCTTTAAAATCTCTATACACTTATCTAATGATTAATTGTTAATAATTAATTCACAGTTTGCCCCTCTCCTTGTTAGAAAGGAACGGGGTGAGGACTTACTTCTTCATCAGCCTATCCAAGTTTCTCTTGTTATCACGATCTTTAATAGTTTCGCGTTTATCGTACAATTTCTTACCGCGTACTAAGGCTATATCCATTTTAGCCAAACCTTTTTCGTTAATAAAGAGTTTAAGTGGTACAATAGTAAGCCCGCTATTTTTCACTTCTTTATTGAGTTTGCGTAGTTCTTTTTTCTGCAAAAGCAGTTTGCGTTCGCTTTTGGGGCGGTGGTTGTAATAGGTGCCAAAGTCATATGCTTCAATGGTAGAGTTGATTACGAAAAGCTCTCCTTTATCGTTAAACTCGCAAAAACTCTCAGCTATAGAAGCCTTTCCTAACCTGATAGACTTTATCTCGGTACCCACGAGCACAATCCCCGCCGTGTATTTGTCGAGGATTTCATATTCAAATTTCGCCCGTTTGTTGAGTATTTGTACTGTTTTCTGAATCATAGCACAAAAGTAGTAAATTTGTTACAGATAGCAAGCTTTTTTTAAGTTTTTTTCTACTTTTGCCAAAAATCACTCTTATGAAATACCTCTTACAACTTTTTACATTATTATCAGTGTCCTCACTTTTAGCACAGCAGAATGATTTTGTGCTCCTCAGAAGCCTTTCTGATGACTTTGTATTCGATATGAAATACGCCACCCCCGATAATTTCCTCAAACAAGCAGTATATGATTGTGGTGAGTGTTATCTCCGCAAGAGTACTGCAAAGGCTTTGGTAAAAGCTAATGAAGAGTTTAAATCGTTGGGATACCGCATTAAATTGTTCGACTGCTACCGACCGCTTTCGGTACAGAAAAAGATGTGGAAGATACTTCCAGGTACCCACTACGTAGCAAACCCCGCGAAAGGTTCTAAACACAATCGCGGGGCTGCTGTCGATCTTACCCTTGTAGATGCACAAGGCAAGGAATTAGATATGGGTACTCCTTTTGATTTCTTTGGTAAAAAAGCACATCACACTTGCACGACCCTCCCTAAAAAGGTACTTGAGAATCGCAAGTTGTTGAAGGATGTACTCAACAAATATAACTTTAAATCTATTTTCTCAGAGTGGTGGCACTATGAGTACCGCCCCGAAATGCAATCTAAAGTCGAAGACTTCCAATGGCAATGTAAATAAAATGTCTCTTCTGTCGTGCTACGACTCTTAACACACTTTGCCAAAGTTTCTAATTGCTTGTCGTACTACGACTATTTTAAGTTTTGAGGTACTTCCAAAATCTCTATACTCTTTACTCTTATAGCGTTTTGCACCAAGTGTCTTGTATATTCAGGATAAGGCTTTCCCGCTGCGGGGGCTCCCATATTACATTCACCATCAGAGCCACCTCCTCCGTTAATCCACAAATAAG
>NZ_KB291209.1:0-2497 GCF_000318255.2 Capnocytophaga sp. oral taxon 380 str. F0488 | reverse complement strand
CCACAAATAAGCATCGGCGTGTGCACCTGTGGTTCTGGTAGTGCTACGCGGACCTAAAGCTGCATTAAAGTTATTGCAAGAGTTATAAGGAGGGTGTTCATTTTGGTGTTTAGGTCTATTGATACCACTGCGCCCTGTGTCAATCACGTAATGCACATCTTTAAAACCTTTAGAAGCCAAGTAAGTTACAAATCTTTCTGCTCCTGCTTGTTCTTCAGCAGTGCCTCCTAAGCCCGAAACATTCAGTGCAAAACCACGCATATATTTTAAACCTCCATCTATAATGGCATTAGCAACAGCTTCGGAGTGTTGTGTCACCAAAGATCCATTTCCAGCGTGAATATAGCTCGCTACATTAGGGTTGTTCTTATTTAGTTTTTCAGCGGCATAACTAAGCAGTTCAGCACGTTCATTGTATTTAGCTGAGCCTCTTGGGGCACCGCAGTAGTTAATGGCATCGGGTTCAATAATAACCACCGCCCGGCGTTGTCCAATAATGGCACTTACACGGTCTATCCACTCTTTGTAAGAAGCCGCATTAGGATGTCCACCTTTTGAAAACGAACCACAATCGCGATTGGGGATACCGTAAAGCACTACAATAGGCGTTTTGTGAGCGCGTTCTGCTCCCTCAACAAAGTTTTTAAGCCAACGGTCATTTTTCTCTTTACCACCACTACCAGGACTAACCCCGCCGTCATACCAACCTCCGCAGGGCGTACCATACACTTGGTAATACAGCTTTTTCAACTCGGCATTTTTTTCATTTTTTACTACGTCTAACCGAGAGGGCTCCAAGTAAAAATCCCAGTCATAAGCTACCGGCTTTTTACCTTGTGGTGGGTTAGGTGGAATAGGAGGGGTAACCGGAGGCGTAATAGGAGGTGTAGTAGGGGTCTGAGTAGTAGGAGTTTGTGTAGTAGAGGTTTGCGTTGTTGGAGTCTGTGTAGAGGGGTCGGTCTCTTCCCCTGATTTTTCACAGGCGGTCATTACCCATAAAAAAGCTACTAAGGATAGTAATTTATTCATAATCTTTAATTTCATTTATCTGTATTATTCTTATCTTTGCAATGATAAAGGTTGTTTTATAATTGCTTGTCGTGCTACGACTATTTTAAGTTTTGAGGTACTTCCAAAATCTCTATACTTTTCACTCTCATAGCGTTTTGCACCAAGTGTCTCGTATATTCAGGATAAGGCTTTCCCGCTTTTGGGGCTCCCATTTTACATTCACCGTCAGAGCCACCTCCTCCGTTAATCCACAAATAAGCATCGGCGTGTGCACCTGTGGTTTTGGTAGTGCTACGCGGGCCTAAAGCTGCATTAAAATTATTGCAAGAGTCATAAGGAGCATTTGCATTTTGGTGTTTAGGTCTATTAATACCACTGCGCCCTGTGTCAATCACGTAATGTACATCTTTAAAACCTTTAGAAGCTAAGTAAGTTACAAATTTTTCGGCTCCTGCTTGTTCTTCGGCAGTGCCTCCTAAGCCCGAAACATTCAGTGCGAAACCACGCATATATTGTAAACCTCCATCTATAATAGCATTGGCAACAGCTTCAGGGTGTTGTGTAACCAAAGGTCCATTTCCGGCGTGAATATAGCTCGCTACATTAGGGTTATTCTCTTTTAGCTTTCTTGCACAATAAGTGAGCAAATCAGCGCGTTCTTTGTATTCAGCCGAGCCCTTTTTATGTCCACAGTAGTTAATAGCATCGGGTTCGATAATTACTACTGCACGGCGTTTTCCAATAATGGCACTTACGCGGTCTATCCACGCTCTGTAAGAAGCAGCATTAGGGTGTCCGCCTCCTGAGAATGATCCACAATCGCGATTGGGGATACCGTAAATCACTACAATAGGCGTTTTGCGAGCGTGTTCAGCACCTTCAACAAAATTCTTTAGGTAGCGGTCGCTATCCTCACTATTGGGGTTAATTCCATCATACCAATCTCCGCAGGGCGTACCATATACTTGGTAATACAGTTTTTTCAACTCAGCATTTTTTTCATTTTTTACTGCATATAACCGAGAAGGTTTCAAATAAAAATCCCAATCATAAGGTATTTGAGTTTGCGTATTTTGGGGCGTATCTTCCCCTGATTTTTCACAGGCAGTCATTACCCATAAAAAAGCTATTAAGGCTAGTAATTTCTTCATAATCTTTAATCTTATTTATGTCTTAATTTGGCAAAGATAGGAATTTATTTTCATTTACCCAAAATTATTTTCTAATTTATTTTTCCAGTCGTTTTCCTCCGTTTGCTCTCCACTTTTTCACCACCTTGTCTCTACTTTTCCTTTGTTCATTGTCTATCTGCCGTGTGGCTCGCACCGTCATTTATCCGTTTATATGTACGAACTTTGCCAAAGTTTCAAAATTTGCCAAAGTTGAAATCTACTAATAAACCTCTTTTTATTTCTATCTTAGCTTTAACTTACCCCCACTTTTCCTTTCTCATTTCTTTATCTGCCCGTGCGGCTCGCACCGTCTT
>NZ_KB291208.1:0-1349 GCF_000318255.2 Capnocytophaga sp. oral taxon 380 str. F0488 | reverse complement strand
AAACTAAGGTTGTAAGGAACATTTTTAACTATCTGAATAAGAATACATTTTTGAAGGATCTCCTCCGCAATGGATTACAATTTCTTTAATTATTTCATCTTGTAAACCATAACAAAATCGCCTTTTAGGGATTTTATAGCCTTTCAATCCTTCTTCTTTTATGTATGTCAATAGTAATATTGATGCTATTAATATTACATACATCATCACTTCTATGCCATTGAGATTTCTTGAAAAGAAATGTTTAAAGTTAAGCTCTTGCTTTATAAAACGAAAATACTGCTCTATCTTCCAACGATTTCTATAAATTCCGGCTATTTGCTCATCACTAAAATCATCGGTTAAGTTACTTAAAAACAGTATCTTTTCTTCTTTAATTTCTCCTCTCTTCTCATCCTTCTTTAGCAGTCTACCCTCTATTAAACGAAAGGTATTTTTTGTCTTCTTTTGACTTTTAGTGAAAAGATGTACTTTCTGACTGCTAATTAAGCGCAGATGCTCATCTTGCTCAGCTAATTTCTTTACTTGACTCCCTTCTGCTAAAATATACTTTGAGTCTTTGTAAATTCGGGTGACAAAATATTGAGTCTGCTCATCTGAAAGCTCATCCATTACCTTTCTATCTTTCATTCCTCTGTCGAACACTGCTATATCTTCCTTATTAGCAGTATGTTCCTTGAGAATATCACCAAGTGCTAAATCTTCACTTATCATTTCTTGCTGGTGATGAATTTTACACTTGAATGGTAAGTTTGAAAATCCAATGGTGAATTTTAAGCTTAGCTTTCCTTGCTCATCTTTTTTATTCTTCTGTCCATTTTGCATTCCTAAATGGAGTAGTTTGGATGAGATACTCACTATTGTAGAATCATAACTACTTATTTTAGAAGTAATTCCTTCTTCTAAAAAAGGTGCATACTTCTTTACGCAATAAGCAAAAAGTCTTTCAAAGAAAACTACATTTATTTTAGCAATCCTTTCTGCAATGCTACTATGTGATATGACTTTAGTAAGTGATATCTTAGCAATCATTTTAAAGAAATTTGTGATATAAAAGTTTTCAAAGGTTCTTAGACTAGCTCTATCATCTGTCAAAGCACCGAAAATTAGCAACTTAAATATTTCTATTCCTTTAAGTTTTTTGCTATATTTATCGACTCCTGTTTCTTTTACAAGAAATTCTAACTCTTTATCTTCTATCTTAGAAAAGATATTTGAAATTCTTTTTCTATTCTTTATTATAGTGGTCATAACTTTTTTTTTGCAAAGATAATACTTACACAGTATTCCTACAAAAAAAACATAGTTAAAAATCAGTACTTTATAAATCTTCCTTACAGTTTTGGTTT
>NZ_KB291207.1:40072-46366 GCF_000318255.2 Capnocytophaga sp. oral taxon 380 str. F0488 | reverse complement strand
GACGAATGACGAAGGAAATGTGATGAAAATCTCTTGCTGGCTACCTTCAAAGAGGGAATTAGAGACGGGAAAAATTGTTTGACGGGGCGGATAGGGGAGGGGGATATTTATAGAATGGACTTTTTGTTATCGGGGGAAAGATAGTGCTTAGGGGAGGGTTGCTTGCTGATTATTGAAAAGAATAAAATGTTTAACTTGCAGAAAGACAACAAACCGGCGGAGAAAAGTTACTTTTGTAACTTAATTGTAATAGTAGTTTCTTGTTAGTTCAGAAATAATTATTACTTTTGTCACTTGTAATTTGTTATACAGGATATGCCATTAGCTTTATTCAATTCTATTACTTCGTGGTTTTTAAAACGCCGTATTGACCAAATACAAGAGTTCGTAGAGCACCCACATAAGGTGCAAGAACGTGTGCTTTTGGAGCTTCTCGATGCTGCCAAAGACACTGAACTGGGCAAACTATATAACTTTGCTGAGGTGAAAAACTATGAGCAATTCAGTAGAAATACACCATTAGTTTCTTATGAAGCCTTTGAGCCTTACGTAGAAAGGGCAAGACGAGGGGAGCGGAATGTATTTTGGCATACGCCGATAAAATGGTTTGCCAAGAGCAGTGGGACTACTAACGCTAAGAGCAAGTTTATTCCGGTAAGTGAGGAGGCACTGCAACTGTGCCATTACAAATCGGGGAAGGATATGCTGTGCTTATACCTAAATAACAACGAGGATTCGAATCTGTTTAAGGGCAAGAGTTTGCGACTGGGAGGGAGCAAGCAACTGTATGAACAAAACGGTACTTATTTTGGGGATTTATCGGCGATTTTGATTGAAAACCTGCCTTTTTGGGCAGAATGGAGTTGTACCCCCAGCAACAAGGTATCGCTGATGAGTGAATGGGAGAGTAAGTTACAAGCGATTATCAAAGAGGCGAAAATAGAGAATGTGACTAGTATTGCGGGCGTTCCTTCGTGGATGTTAGTGCTTTTAAATCGGATTTTAGAAGAAACCCAAAAAGAACATCTTTTGGAGTTGTGGCCCAACTTAGAAGTATATTTTCACGGGGGGGTGAGCTTTATACCGTATCGCGAACAGTATAAGCATATTATTCCTTCGGATAGTTTTCGTTATTACGAAATATACAACGCCTCCGAAGGGTTCTTTGCAATTCAAGACCGCAACAATTCGGACGAAATGTTGCTAATGCTCGACTACGGGATTTTCTATGAGTTTATACCGATGGAGACTTTTGGTACTGCGGAGCAAAAGGCAATTCCGCTGAGTGAGGTGGAGATAGGAAAGAACTATGCGATGGTGATTACTACCAATGCCGGTTTGTGGCGCTATATGATAGGAGATACGGTAAGGTTTACTTCGGTAGTGCCTTATAGGATTAAGATTACGGGTCGTACCAAGCACTTTATTAATGTATTTGGAGAAGAGCTCATCGTAGAGAATGCTGAGCGCGCGTTAGAAAAGGCTTGTGAGCAGACTAATAGTCACTTAATAGACTACACGGTTGCGCCTATATTTATGCAAGACAAGCTGAAAGGAGGGCACGAATGGGTAATAGAGTTTGATGCCCCTCCTGAGAGTTTGGAGCAATTTACCGAGATATTAGACCGCGAACTGCAAAAGCTCAACTCGGATTACGAAGCTAAACGCTACAACAATATGACGCTGAATATGCCCAAAGTGCACAAGGCTCGCACGGGACTTTTTCACGACTGGCTCAAACACAAGGATAAGCTTGGCGGGCAAAACAAAGTACCCCGACTCTCGAACAGCAGGGAGTACGTGGAGGAGTTATTAAATTTATGATGAAATTAAAAGTAGAAAGGCTACCCAATTGGGTAGCCTTTCTTATTTGCTGTAACTTTAAATTATCTTCTTCTTTTGCGAATAAAGATGATGAGACCGACGAAAGCGAGGAGCACTATTCCACCTATCCAAAGGGCACTGAGTGATACTTTTTCTTGAGGACTTCCGGTAGTGGTTTCTTCTTTTTTGAGGACTTTAGCATCTTGGGTATTGGCTTGAGCCTGACTGCCTTGGTGCGATTGAGCGAGCTGTTGCTGATACGCTTGGGCATTGGCAGGTGAAGCCTTTTTGCTGATATAATCCTGCAACTTCTTATTTTCGGAAGAGAAATGAGAAGAGCTTACACCGAATTGCTTAGTAAGGTCGGTATGGATATCGGCAAGTTTACTGATTTGGGCATCGGAGGCTTTCCACATACCTTTGCGGGTAGCTTCGAGCATTACAGCAGTTACCTCTTGCAAGGCTGCTACATTTTCTTTCTTTATAAAATCGGTGATGCCCAGGTGATGTTTATCTTCTATATAAGTGTTATATACCTCATTCCACATTGCATCGTCGATGAGTTCGGGGCGAGTAGCTTCCCAACCGTGCATATTAGTAACGATTTCGGCTATTTGCCCGGCACTTGAAGCCTTACCCTTCATCATTTCTTTGATGTATTTAGGATTGAATATTGTACTGCGTGCTTCGACCCCTACGGCTTCTTTGAGTTCTTGCACGTGCATATTCTTATGGTTGCGATAATCGGCGAGGTAGGCATCGGGGTCTTTGCCGTTTACTTCTTTGATAGCGGCATTCATACCCCCCATAAACTCGTAGACGTGGTCGAGGCTAAGCGCTCCCCAAGTGTTGTTTTGGCGAGGCTGAATGAGCACATCGGCGTTCTTGATAGCGGCGCGGAACATACCTTCTTGGAACTTGCTCCAATTGTCTTTACTGCCGTAGAAAGCGCCCATATTATGCATATAAACCTCAGCGATATCCTTTTGAGTTTCCCACTTATCGCCGGAATTAATCAACTCCTTAGTGCCTGTATCATAACGACCTTGCAAGCCACCAAAGATACGTTCGGTAGAAAGTTCGCGGGCTTCTTTGGGCGACACTCCGGCTTCTACCAATTGTTTTTCGATATCTACACTACCTACGCTCACTTCATTGGCATATGCTTCCTCAGGAAGAGCTGATACCATTTGAATAGCTTTGGTAAGCAAGAACAAACGAGAAGCTGCTAAATCGCGGAACTGACCTGAGGTTTGAATCACCACATCGATACGAGGGCGACCCAACTCTTCAGAAGGAATGACGCGCACATCGCCTACACGACCAAAGCTATCCCATACGGGTTCAACACCTAACATATACAAGGCTTGGGCGATAGATACGCCTTCGGTTTCTATAAATTCGGAACTCCAAAAGGTATAGGCTATCTTCTTGGGATATTCGTGGTGTTTGTTTTGGTATTCACTAATTACATTTTGGGCTAAAGCTACGCCTCTATCCCACGCGAGTTTAGACGGTGTACTTTCGGCATTCACCCCATAGAGGTTATGACCGGTAGGTACACCTTTAGGATTGGCTACTGCATCACCTCCTGAGGAAGGAGGGGTGTAACCACCATTTAGAGCATTGAAGAAAGCCTTTTCTTCTAAACGCGGACTGTTTTGCAAGGCGTCTTTATAGAGCGCTACATTGGTAATGGTTCTCTCGATATCTACCAAGGCACGCGCATAATCTATCTTAGCTTTTTGAGCGTTGAGAGCAGCCAGCTCTTCCTTAGTAAGAGGCTTGCGGTTTTCTTTTTTGGCTGGAGCTTTGATTTTGGTAGGACGACCTACGGCATCAGGTTTCTTAGCAGTAGCCGAAGCTGTGGCTGTTGTGTGAGTAGCAGTAGTGGTTGCTGAAACCGTAGCTTGTTTTTTCATCTGCTGTTGTAAGAAATAAGGCATACCACTTCCTTCTTCTTTAGCCATTGTAACTTTGGCTTTTTGCAAATCGTCAGCAGAGATATGAGCATAGTTGCAAATCAGTTCAGTAGTAACTGGTTTGCCTGCGAGTATTTGGTTTACTAAGCTCTTAGCAGGGTTTAGATAATGAGTTGTGAAAAAGGCTTTGTGTTTAAGGTCGGCTTCGGTAACTTTACCGTGGTACTTATCTAAGGTAGCCAAACTGTACGCAATAGGGTCGGCACTCATAGCCAAGACGGTAGAATTAATTTTATCAGGAGTATAAGGGACTCCCATTACGTAGTATTCGCCATTAATCTTTTCGGTGGCAATCTCTTCGGCGAAGTTAGCAAGGCGGTCGATTTCGGCTTCGGTATACGGTTTGGAGAGGATACTATCCAAACGCAAATCACGATGTAAGCCCATTGCTACGGCTAACTTTTTGATGTGTAACCCAATGGTTTGTTTATCGATAGGATTCTTTGCTTTCTGATAAGAAAGAATGGTGTTCTCTAAATTATTGAAGGTATTGCGCATATCGCTTTCGGTGAAAGCAGGGGTAAGATAAGACACAATACTGCCGTACGAACGACGTTTTGCCATCATCGCTTCGCCTATATTTCCGATAGTATAATAGTAGAAATGTGGTACGGTACCCACACAGATATCTGCCCAATCGTAATCGGAGAGGGCTACTTGTTTATTAGGGGTGAACTCCAATGAGCCGTGTGTACCGAAGTGAATGAGCGCATCGGCTTTGAGGCCGTTTTGTATCCAAAGATATGCCCCCATATAGGCATAAGGAGGGATTTCTTTTACGCCGTGCAACACTTTAAAATCATCATCAGTACTAATAGCGGCAGGAGGTTGAGGCAGAATGGTGATATTACCGAAAGTGAGTTGGGCTACCGCCAGATAATTTTTACCGTCCTTAGAAGTATTGAGGTAAGTGCCCGGTACAGCGCCGTTCTTTTCGATTACTTGTTTATAGAGTTTTTCGGGTAAAGTTTTTTTGAGCCAAGCATCTAATTCGTGAGCTTCTACCAAAGCAGGAGCACCTGTACTGATGAACTTTTCGATATCGCCTTTGGCATTGGCTCTATAAGTATTGGCGTGCGTGAGCAGTAGCTGGTTGAATTCGGCTTGTGTAGCGGGAAGCGTTCCTACGTTATAACCTTCGTTTTTGAGTTGATGTAAAAAACGAAATAGTGAAGGTTCGACCTCCAACCCTTGAGCGGCAGCAGGTGTAAGCCCCACACCTTTAAAGTAAACAATCGCCAACTTCTTGTCGGCATTAGGTTTACGTTTTAAATCGGTGAAGTTATGAATGATTTTGGCGAACTTCCGGGCGCGGTTCTCGATAGTATTGAGGAAGTAATAACCTTGTTTGTTTTGTTCTTGGGCAATCACTACATAAGGATAGAGTGCCCCGTCTAACTCGGGCATTACAATGGTTTGCCCCATAAAGCCACCCGACATACCCATAGGGTCTTTTTCCCAATCGTCTTTCATTGCTAAGACCGATAATCCCGTGAAGAGGGGTACGTTGTGCTCCTTAGCCCAATTGATAAACAGTTCGGGTTGCCCCATCATCATTTGTCCGTGAGGAAAATAGACAATGGCATCGGGATTGATTTCGGTAAGGAAGTCGATACGTTTTTCTTGAGCGGTGAAAGGATAGACGTTCATACCCTCGTTCTGCAAGGCGTGTATTACTCCATTGAGGTGTTCTTTATTTCCGCCAAAAGGCTCGTGTAAGCCTGCTACTATGGCGATGCGAGGAGCGCCTTCTTTATAGAAATTATTCTTCTGAATATACTCTTGATATTCTTTAAGGGAGCTGAAAGAGCGCTCGTCGTCTAAATGAAAGTAGACGTTTTCTTTGCGTTCGATAGGCGGTGCGGGTTCGGTAGCAAACCATTTCTTGTCGATATATTTGCGGACATAACGAACGAGGTTTTGGTAGTTTGCTTTATTGCCACTCATCAGATAGTCGCCTACGTGTTTGAGTTCGGTTTCGTTGAGGCTACTGATATCGTTATCGGGATTGGTAACGGCGAAACTGTGAAAAGGCACGCGGTTAGCAGCATCGATGAGCTGATTGCGCTGTTCGTCGCTAATTTTGAGTCCCATTGCCCATACGAGGACGAAGTCGTAGTTTTTGAGTTTATCGAGTTGGTCGAGGGGGACTTCTTCGATTTTGATAAACTTATCGGAATTAGAAAGGGCGATATTGGACGCCTGATAGCTGATGAAGTTCACCAATGCGATACGGGTGGGGGCGATGTATTTTCGCCATACGAAATAACCTGCTATTACTATAAGGAGCAGGGCAATGATGGATAGAATCTTTTTTTTCATCTTATTTGCTGTGGGTCGTAGCACGACAACAGATTGTTTTATAAATTAGACAAAAAGGTTTGATGTGAACAGGTGAGGCTGTGCCTCAGAATTTAAGCAAAATTAAGGTAATGCTTTGTAAAATGCTTGTTTTTAACGTGAGTTCGATGTAAGAAAAGTGTAGCTT
>NZ_KB291207.1:39190-40052 GCF_000318255.2 Capnocytophaga sp. oral taxon 380 str. F0488 | reverse complement strand
TACGCTACAGAAATCTTACAAATCTTTAAAAAAAATCGAGCAAATGAACAGCTTCGCTGTTTTTTAAGTCTCGCACTAATTACACGGATAGTCTTTCAATTGACAATTGTGATGTGCACCGATAGGCAATTTAATTGATAGATAGGTTAACATTAATGTAATGAAAACTTCGGTGCAAAGATAAGAAAATTATTTTGAATAATAATAAATAGTGAAAAAAAGGTGCGAGCCGCACGGGCAGTCGTAGCACGACAGGCAGTAATGGAGTTCTCGGACGATTCGGACTTGTCGGATAGAAGTAAGACGAGATAGAAGGCTTTATTGAGAAGAGCTAAGGAGATAGAAAGATATCGGAGATATTCGGAAGGGATAGTTTGGATAAAAGGTAAAAGATGAGCCGTAAGATGGGTGGGGTTAGCTTATAGAGAGCTTATAGGAAGCTTATACGAATCTTGGAAGATTGGTATAGAAAGGGTGTGGGAGGGAGGGTTTTTGATGAAAAAAGGCTATTAGATGGGGGTTTTTGATAAAAAAAGGCTGTGAGGAGGGTGGAGTCTTAGCTTATAGGGAGCTTATAGGAAGCGGGTGGGGTTAGCTTATAGAGAGCTTATAGGAAGCTTATACGAATCTTGGACGATTGGGATAGGAAGGGTGTATAAGTGGTTGACTCATAGCATAATACAGCGACGCCAAAAATGTTAAAAACGGGGTTTCGAGGCGAAAGAAAGAGGAAGAGGTACTAGGCCTTAGGGCATAGGCACTAGGAGGGAGTGTGGCGGAAAAGCGGAGGAAACCTCCCCCTAGCTTCTCGGAGAGGGGGAATTGTGACGAGTCTTTTATTCGGTAAGCCCCCGAACCCCCG
>NZ_KB291207.1:30173-39170 GCF_000318255.2 Capnocytophaga sp. oral taxon 380 str. F0488 | reverse complement strand
GAAGGGGGACAAGCTGGGAAAGGTGACAAACCTCTCCCTTCTCACATACTCCGCTCTCGCGGACTTCTGTTCAAAGGGGGAATGTGGTGACCAATAGGGGGTTGTAAAAGGTTTTGGAAGGGCTCGGAGGGAGTCGGAGGTGGGGTATTATGATGATTTTTTGGTGAAGAAAAATTAATTTTATAGTTTTGCGCCCTCAAACTAAAAATACTAACACATATGAAGAAATTTCTATTTGGGGCATTTGTTGCCCTTGCCACAATGATTTCGTCTTGCGGAAGCAAAGATGATAAAACACCTGAGCCGCCACAGAAGACTGTCGAACTGATAGGAGCTTGGCAAATGGAATCGTCTACCATAGACGGAAAACCGTCTTCGGTTTCAGAATGTACACTAAAAGAAACGATTGTTTTTACTGAAAAGACAATAGAACGTCTTTCGTTTAAGAAAAGAAATGGTAATTGCTCCTATGAGAAACAAGACCCTTTGACTTACATTCTTTCGGGGAACACCTTTACAACCAAAGATGGTACTACCACTTTTACCATTACTGAGGGTAAACTTGTGATAGAGGGAGTCTATACAGATGTACAAGGAAACAAAAAGCCTTCTACCACTACCTATAAAAGAATTACCGAAAAAGAATTGACAGTCCTTAGAGCGATGGAGTATAAAGCTCCTGATTACAAAAAACAAGTGATAGGGGCGTGGCAAATGGAATCGGCAACTCTTGATGGTGAGAAGTTAGCGTTTTCGGAGTGCTATTTAAAAGATGCTATTATTTTTACTGAAAGCACAGTAGAAGAGCTTATCTTTGAAAAGTATGATGAATATAATTGTACCTATAAAAAACAAGAAATAAAACCCTATACTATATCGGGAACAACTATTACACTTGAAGGTAAGACAGTTACTTTTACTGTGACTGAAACTAAACTTGTAATAGAGGGGACTGGATTAGATGAACAAGGGAGAAAGCGTTCTTTTTCATATACCTATAAGAAAATCAGCGAAAAAGAATTGACAACCCTTAGAGCGATGGAGTATAAAGCTCCTGAAAAAACTACCGACCCCAAAGCACTCATAGGGGCGTGGCAGATAGAAAAAGCTACCTTTAATGGACAACCTATCGAAAAAGGACCCTGTGAAGATAAACAAGTAGATATTTATACCGCCAATACAGTAACTAATTATGACTTTGGCTTCAATAGTAATACTAATCGTTGTGAGTTTGAAAAAGGCAGAGCGGTGCCTTATACTGCTTCTAATGGTACGATTACTAAAAAAGACGATACTCCTGAGAACTTTTTTGTAAGAGGAAATAGGCTTGTTATTTCATTTATAGATAAAGATGATGATGATAATCAAGGAACGTATGAGTATACATTTAAGAAACTTACAGAGGCAGAACTTGCGGAGATAAATAAATTGGAGAAGAAATAAAAGCAAGACAAGAAACACTGATAATCAGTGATAAAGACATTATAGGTGCGTTAAAGTTTTGTTAAACTCTGGAATTGTTTTGGTAGTTAAAAAAAACGCCGTACCTTTGCCGACGCAATGAGGGTGGTAGCTCATTGTAAAACTTCAAATAATAGTTTTCATAATTTAAAGTTTTGGTTGGTTAATGGAAAAGTCCGATAGTAATATCGGGCTTTTTTTTTGCAGAAAAAGTATTGTTATTTAAAAAAGATTTTATACTTTTGCGGAGAAAAACTGATATAGAGAATGACACCCATATACAGCCAATTACTTATTCCGTTTCTCATTGCAATGGCAGTAGCCATTACGATGGGAGGTAGTGGTACCGCTCCTGCATTCTCGGCAAGCTATGGCGCTAATGTGATTAGAAAGACTGTTATCCCGGGGTTATTTGGGATAATGGTGTTTGTAGGGGCGTTTTTAGCAGGGAAGAAAACGGCAGGTACAATGGGGAGTGGCATATTACCGTCGGAGTATTTGGATTTTACGGTGGTATCGATAGCCTTATTTTCGATAGCGGTAACGATGCTTATTTCGAACATTTCCGGGATACCGCAGTCTACCAGTCAGGCAGCAGTATTAGCCTTAGCGGCACCAGCGTTGTATTTTGAGAAGTTAGACACGAATAGGCTATTTATGGAGATTATACCTGCGTGGTTTATATTACCTGTGATTGCTTATTTTCTGAGTTATTTTGCAGGGAAATACATTTACCAGCCGATGCGCAGGCGAGGGCTGACGATACAGCGGGCGCAGAATGAGAACAAGAAGCATATTTGGGATGTGGCGTTGGTGATAATGGCTTTGTACGTATCGTTTGCGATAGGCTCTAACAACGTAGCTAATGCGACGGGACCTTTGTATACAATGACGATTAATGAGCTACACATTCGCGAGAGCGACCATATTGTTATTTTGATGTTGGCTACCTTGGTGGTAGCACCGTGTTTTGGCATTGGCGCTTCGCTTTTTGGACATAAGATACTGAAGAATACAGGGAAGGAAATAATACTTTTTGGGAAGTTTGAAGCGGTGATTATCGCATTTATATCGGGGAGCTTGTTGTTGCTGGCTTCGGTTGTAAAAGGAATACCCACCTCATTGGTACAAGTGAATGTAGCAGCTATCTTAGGAATAGGCGTAGCGAAGATGGGACATAAGAATATTTTTCGCAAGACTCAAGTAAAGCGATTCTTTGCGATGTGGATGATAGCACCTATTATAGCGTTCTTTTTGTCGTTGTTATTGGTTTTTTTAGCTGATAAGAACCAAATGTTATAAACAAAATACTTAAAGAATTGTTAAAAAATAGGGTGGGAGAAGAGGAAATATGAGAAACAAGAGAAGGAGAGAAGAGAGTGTATAAAACTATAAATCAAACATATATAAAAAATACACAAAAAATAGAATATTAATATATAGTTAAAATTGAGAAAAGATGATACTACATTAAAAAAAAGTAGTATCTTGCGCCCGAATTTTTATGCTAACAAGTGTTTTTACTATGAAAAGAAATTTATTAAAAGTACCTGTTTATATGGCCTTAGCAGGATTGTTGCTCGCAGGTTGTGGCAAGAAGACTGATAAGAACACATCGAGTGCGACAGGTTGGAAAATCAACGCGAAAGAAGGTGGTTTTCAATACAATACAGATTTTAAAGACCAAGAGACAGGTCCTGGTCTTGTGCTCATTGAGGGAGGTACCTTCACTATGGGTCAGGTGGAAGACGACATAATGCACGACTGGAATAACACACCTACCCAACAACACGTACAGTCTTTTTATATGGACGAAACAGAGGTAACCAACAAGATGTATATGGAATACCTCGATTGGTTAAAACGTGTGTTCCCACCAGATGAAGAGCAATATAGAAATATATATATAGGTGCCCTTCCTGATACCTTAGTATGGAGAAGCCCTCTAAGTGCTAATGAAGCAATGGTTAGCAATTACTTGCGTCACCCTGCTTATGCTGAGTATCCTGTAGTAGGGGTAAACTGGGTGCAAGCAGTACAGTTTAGTTCTTGGCGCACTGACCGTGTGAACGAGGCAATCTTGGAACGTGATGGTTATCTTGCAAAAGATGCTCGTTACCAAGTAGATGCTACTAGCACATTTAGTACCGATACTTACCTAAACGCCCCATCACAAACTTACGGAGGTAAGATAGCCGGTGAAATGGGAGGTAAGAAAACTAATAAAGAAGGAGAAGCAACTTATGCTAAACAAACTAGCGGTATTTTATTGCCTGAGTATCGTTTGCCTTCTGAAGTAGAGTGGGAATATGCTGCCAAATCTTTGGGTGGTATTCGTGAATATAACTCATTGCAAGGTAGAAAGAAATACCCTTGGGATAGCCAATACACTCGTTCTACCAAACGTAGAACTCGTGGAGACCTCTTAGCTAACTTTAAACAAGGTAAAGGTGACTACGGCGGATTAGCAGGTTGGTCAGATGATAAAGGTGATATTACTGTAGCAGTTAAAACTTACCCACCTAATGACTTTGGTTTATATGATATGGCAGGTAACGTAGCCGAGTGGGTAGCCGATGTTTATCGTCCTATTGTTGATGATGAAATAACAGATTTCAACTATTACCGCGGTAACGTGTATATGAAACACGCTATTGGTGAAGACGGAAAACAAATAGTAGTAACTCCTGAGAATGTGAAGTATGACACTTTGATGAACGGTAAAATTATCGCTCGTAATTTACCAGGTAACCTTGCTACTGTTCCTATCGACTCAAACGAAACCTATTTGCGTTATAACTTTACACACTCCGATAACCGTAGTTATCACGATGGTGATAAATCATCTACACGCAACTATCGTAACCAAAATGACTTGATGGCAGAAGGTTCAGAGTATACAAACTCAATGTACAATGCTCCTCGTCCTAAAAGACCAGGTAGCGATATCAGCGGTAAGGGCTATGATACTTCTAACGACCGTACTTCACTTATCGACGACGAAGTACGCGTATACAAAGGAGGTTCTTGGAGAGACCGTGCTTATTGGCTTGACCCAGCACAACGTCGTTTCTTACCTCAGTACATTGCTACTGATTACATAGGGTTCCGCAACGCTATGAGCCGTGTAGGTTCAAAAGCTAAAAAGAACCATAAAACTCCTAAAGGATAAAAAACATAAAAATTTTCATAAATAGAGAGCCCTCTTGAACTTTTCAAGAGGGCTCTTCTCTTTTTTTATAGAAAGTGACAAGAACTATTTGCTTAACTCAAAAAAACGCTGTAGTTTTGCATTATAAAAGAACTAATAGTTTATGATAGAAGAGCTTTATCAAAGATATATAACTTCAGCGGGCGTAAGTACTGATACCCGCAATATAACGCCTAATAGTATTTACTTTGCTTTAAAAGGAGCTTCGTTTAACGGCAACACCTTTGCTCAAGAAGCTCTTACCAAAGGAGCCTGCTATGCAGTTATTGATGACCCAGCTTATCACATCGCCGATAAAACACTTTTGGTAGACGATGTCCTCACTACACTCCAACAGCTCGCTACTTATCACCGCAGGAAGCTAAAAACACTCGTTATTGGTATTACCGGTAGCAATGGGAAAACCACCACAAAGGAGCTTATCAAGTCCGTATTATCACAACAACTGAACATAGTAGCTACACAAGGCAACCTAAACAACAATATAGGAGTACCTCTCACTTTGCTCACAATTAAACCAGAAACGGATATTGCTATTCTGGAGATGGGTGCCAATCACCCAGGTGAAATTGCCTTCCTATGTTCTATTACTGAACCCGACTATGGCTATATTACCAGTATTGGTAAAGCGCATTTAGAAGGATTTGGTTCTTTTGAAGGCGTGATAAAAACCAAAGGAGAGCTCTATGATTACCTCAAAACACACCATAAAACCATTATTGCCAATGCCGATAATCCTATCACCGAAGCGCTTTTGGAAAACTATAACAATGTGTACAGTTTTGGAGTAGGCGAAGGGGTAAACGTCTCTGTGCAATGCCTCAGCACTCAACCCGTGAAAATACAGTTTGCTGACTCGTCCCTACAAACCACCACAGAAGGATTCCCTGCCAATATAGAGGGCTTTACTGATACTCCCACTGTCGCAACTTCTCATCTGGTAGGAAGCTATAACTTCACTAATATTGCTGCTTCGGTAGCTTTTGGGCGTTACTTCAAACTCTCTACAAAGGCTATTCAGAAGGGCATAGAGAGCTATATTCCTCAAAACAATCGCAGTCAGCTATTGCAATGGGGTAGTAATACTGTTTTGCTCGACGCCTATAATGCCAATCCTAGCAGTATGACCGCCGCTATCGACAATCTTCTTTCTATGAACAGCTCCCCTAATAAAGTACTTATTCTCGGCGATATGTTTGAGCTTGGCGATTACGCTACTCAGGAGCATCAAAGCATTGTCGATAAACTCACAGAGCACCAATGGGCAGAGGTCTACCTCATCGGAAAGAATTTTAAAAAAACTAAAGCGCCTTATCCGCAGTATGAAACCTTTGAGGAATTTCAAGAAGTCTTTAAGAACCTTTCTTTTCAAGACAACCTAATACTCATCAAAGGTTCGAGAGGAATGGCTTTAGAAAGACTTATAGCCAACTCTTAAAGAGCATTAAAAAACAACGAAGGGCTGTCGGCATTGCCGACAGCCCTTCGCTTATCCTCTGATAACTACTGATTGTGTTTCTTCACATAATCAATAATTCTTTCTGTAAGGTTGATATGGTCAGTACCCCGTACACCGTGTGCGTGCATCGGGTAGATAAATAACTCTATAAAGTCGTTTTTCTTGATAGACTCACGTGTAATACTCATCAGGTGTTGAGGCACTACTACATCGTCTACACTGCCGTGAATAAATAGTAGTGGGCGCTTCAAATTCGTGAGGTATTTGCCCACTCGGCTATTCTCGTAACCCTCTGGGTTTTCTTGTGGGGTATCCATATAGCGCTCGCCATACATCACTTCGTAATACTTCCAATCGGTTACAGCCCCTCCTGCCACAGCAGTTCTGAATATTTCAGGGTGACGAGTGAGCAAGCTCGAAGCCATAAATCCTCCAAAACTCCAGCCGTGTACTGCTATCCTATTGCCATCTACATAAGGCAGACTCTTCAAATAATCCACCCCTTTAAGCTGGTCTTTTACCTCTATTTCTCCCAAACGACGGTGGATTACGCTCTCAAAAGCAAAACCTCTGTTTTCACTACCGCGGTTGTCTAAGGTAAACACAATATACTGTTCGTTTTCTACAAACGCGTGTAACCACAAGTAAGTATCTGCCAACCATTCGTTTTTCACCTGTTGGGCGTGTGGTCCTCCATATACATAAATCAGCACAGGGTACTTTTTGTTAGGGTCAAAAGTCTTAGGTTTGTGCAATTTACCGTAAAGAGGCGTACCGTCTTCGGCTTTCAGCGTTACAAACTCAGTGGTGCCTACCGCAATACCTTCTAGCGGATTCTTAGCCGTAAGCAAACGCTGTCTACTGCCTTTATCCGTACTTACAAGGTCTATATTTTGTGGAACGCTGATACTGCTATAGCTATCCAAAAGATATTTCCCGTCACTGCTCAGCTGTACGTTATGAGTTCCTGCTTCGGGAGTAAGAGCACTCACCTTTTTAGGGTTTTTAAGCTCTATCTTAAAGCAATGTTGCTCACGTGGGTCAGCACCTGTACCGGTGATAAAGACGTATTTCCCTTGTGCGTCGAAGCCTAAAATATCTTGCACTACCCAACGGAAATTGCTAACTTGCTTAATGAGCTTGCCGTTCACATTGTAATGGTATACATTTGTGAAACCATCGCGCTCGCTTAGCCATAAAAACTCATTTGCGTTGTTCGGCAAAAACACAGCTGGCTTTTCGGGCTCTACCCATTTAGCGTTGCGCTCTTCAAAAATTGTATTTACCTTTTTACCCGTACGTGCGTCGTAACGGTTTAAGGCAAAGTGGTTCTGCGCTCTGTTTACTTCCGCCAAAAGGATATATCGCTCATCAGGGCTCCAAGCCAAATTCGTGAGAAAGTGCTCATCGGTAGTGTTGATGTCTAAATAAGAAACCTTCCCGCTTTGGAAATCGTAAATCCCTACTGCTGCCTGCTCGCTGGGCTGACCTGCCATCGGGTATTTAATCGCTTTTAAGGTAGCAGGAGTAGTGGTAATATCCACCAAAGGGTAATCAGCCACCTTGCTTTCATCTTTCTGATAAAAAGCTAAATAATTGCCCTTAGGCGAAAAGAATATGCCTTTATTAATGCCAAATTCGTTGCGGTGAATTGATTTACCCGCTACAATATTCGCATCAGTAAAAGCAGTAACCGCTTGTTTTTCATTCTTTTCAGTAGCCAAATACAAATTATTATCTAAGGTATATGCCACCGATTTTGTAAGAGGATTGTATTCAGCGTTTTCAGCCCCTTTCGGTAGCGTGATACTACTGAGCACATTCTTGCGCTCGTAATTGTAACGGTAATAAGTATTGTCCACTTTTAAAACCATTTCCTCTTTACCGATATAGGTGATAGGAGGCAACGAACCGCTGTTTCGCAAGTAGCTTTGCAACCACTCAAACCCCATTGTGAGCTCACTGCCAATAGCGCCCACTTTTTCACCTTTGGGGTTGAAAATCTCATACGTATCACCTTTGCTGTACAGATACAGGTCAGTGCCCTCAATCCACTGCAAATTATCCAAAGTTTCAGGAGAGAGCAAGCGGTATCCCATTTCAGAAGAAGGGTCTTGTACCGCGTGAAAAACCGCTTCGGCAACCGTCAGTTTACGGTCTTGAGCTAACGCCGAAAGCGTAATAAAAGCTACGAATAGCGAAGTAATAACTCTTTTCATAATTCAGTTTTACCAATGTAATGAATTGTTTTTACAGCGCAAAAATAAAACATTCTCTTCAAATAGCCAAAGCCTTCACCACTTATTTTTACCCTTTTTCTCGAAAAAAATCCCTATAAATTTGGTCAATTCATTTTTAAATACTACTTTTGCACCGTCTTAATTAAAAACAGACAGGTCTCATAGCTCAGCTGGTTAGAGCATCTGACTCATAATCAGAGGGTCGTTGGTTCGAGCCCAACTGGGACCACCCTCAAAACAAAAGCACTTACAAACATTTGTAAGTGCTTTTTTATTATACCTAACTTCGGTTTAACTACATATTCCATCACCACACACCTCCCTTTCTTTTCGCTGTCCTATCGCTGGCGCGAGCTTGTAGCTCGCGCCCATTTGGTTCCTCCCAACCTCTCCAAAACCTTTTACAACCCCTCTTTGGTCACCACAATTCCCTCTTTGAAGGAGGCTAGGGGGATGTTATCTTCCCTTTGGAGGTAGCCAGCGACAGCTGGGTATGTGCCTCGCGAGAGCAGAGTATGTGAGAAGGGGGAGGTTTCCTCCGCTTTTCCGTCACACTCCCTCCTAGTGCCTATGGACTAAGGCCTAGTGCCCATTCCCTTTTCTTTCGCCACGAAACCCTGTTTTTA
>NZ_KB291207.1:10452-30153 GCF_000318255.2 Capnocytophaga sp. oral taxon 380 str. F0488 | reverse complement strand
ATAAGCTCTCTATAAGCTACCCCCACCCATCTTATACCCTTTTTTCATCAAAAATCCTCCCTCCCTTCTTCCGAACTCCTCCGCTTTCTTCCGAATCTTTCTAATAACCCCAACCTATCGTTTTTGAGGTGCACACTTTGGCAAAGTTAATCGCCTGTCGTGCTACGACCTTTGCCAAAGTTGAATAAACTAACAATACCTCCGCAGGTTTACAAGGCGTAGCCTTGATTTTGTTTAAATTTTGTTTAATTTCTGAGGCACAGCCTCATTCCCTTAACATAACCTCGCACCCCATTTACCAATTCCCTCATTTTCTAATTCTCTCATTTCCTAATTTTCTAATTTCTCACCCGTCTGTGTAGCTCACACAAAATTCTCTTTAAAGAATTAAATTTATGCATCTTCAGATAAAGAAAAATATTGTTCATAAGCAGCTTTGTGGTAGCAGGCGACTTCTTCAACTAAAGATTGAGGAGCAAGTACCTTCACCGAATTGCTAAACGAACAGAGTTTCATCACCAAATCGTAGGGCGCTTCACCATTAGGGAAAGCAAGAGTGAGCTCTACACGCACTTCTTCTTCGTTGTCTAAAATAACAACTTGCGAGGGGTGTAGTTTGAGTGTTTTTATATATTTGCCTTGCTCATAGTTGAAAGAAAGAAGCACCTTTTGCAGAGATTCATTTTCAGCAATGGCAACCCCATAGAAATGATCAAAAAACGACTCCATATCCACTTTTTTGCGTCTCACCTGAATGTCGGTTACCTCTAAATTACTGATACGGTCGAGAGCAAAAGATTTGAATTTAATAGGTTGTTTGTTGTCGGTCGCGATGAGGTACCAGCGACCTTGGTATTCTTTCACTGCGTAAGGTAAGACTTGATATGCTTTAGTAGTCTCCCAGCCAAAAGAATAATGGGTAAAGGTAATCAACACATTTTGAGGGATAGCTGTAAGGATAGGGTCGAGCATTTCCAATCCTTTTTCAGGTTGCGGTTCTAACAGGAGGCTTCCCGTGCTTTTTGCCTTACGATAGGCATCTACTAACAATAGGTGGTCTAAGATGGTTGGATTATCGGCAATGCTATCGGGTTCGATAGCCCATACTTTTTCCTTTGTATTGAGGGTGATATCAATACCAAAAGCGATGTGTATATCGTCGAAATCCCTGCGGATAGTACGGTTACTAAAAGCGTATTCATCGCCTTCATCAGCCAAACGTTCGGCAATTTCCTGAGCCGAAAGACCTTTCTTATAGGTAGTAAGTAGTCTAATAATACGCACCAAGCGAGCTATTTGTATAGGTTTTGCCATAATTTAGGTAAGAGATAAGAGTTAATTTGGGTACATATAGTAATTAAATTTGCTTTAAACAGTGCTTAAAACTATTTTTGTTGTTCTTTAAAATTATTCAGCAACCTTTCTATATTCTCCTTACCCACAGGGTTTTGGCTATGCACCGCAAAATCAGGCAAAGGTAGCTGGTGGTCTAAACAGTAGTCCACCAAATATTTAGCACAGTCGTAGCCTGAAAACTCTTCACCTAAATCGTGGTCAAACGAGATAAAATCAGGCAACCCTTTGTGCTCAAGGTAAGCTACAAACTCAGTATAAGAATATACCCGCTCAAAGCCCTCGGGAGTAGAACGAAGATCATCTAAGTAAAGCATATAATAACCTTAAAAATTATAAGGCAAAGATACAATACTAAATAGACAAACTATGACCAATGACGGTATTTTTTCAAAAAATACTTCACTTTTTAAGAGTAGAAAGTTTTTTTTATTTCTAATTATTTGTATTTCTCAATTATTGATACAATCGCATTGATATGACTTTCTTCATTTTTTCCTTGTGGATGTTCTGTTTGTAAAAAATAGACCTCATTAAAATTATACACATTTATGAGGTATTTATTGTTTTTACCCCACTCTATTGTATCGATTGGGCTACATTCTTTCTCACCATTCAAATAAGGTAAAAAATCTTTTGCCCAATTCTTACCAGTAAGTAAGATTACAAACTTTGGAGAAAGTATTTCAATCTCGCTTTTCAGTATTTTCTGGCAGATAGGAAGTTCTGCGTAACACAATCTGTTAGAAGGATTACCACCATCATAAGGAGCTATTTTATATAGATTACTCCAAGTTATTCCATTGAACCATTCTCCTTCCACATAATCTTGCGATACCTGAGATATTACTCGCCAAAAAGCAGAACGTTGCCAATTATACGAAAGATGATTTTCTAACCAACTCATCTGATTAGGATGAGCAAATTCTCGTGAATCATCATCACCATCGAACAAAATTTCAACACTTTCTGTAGAATCTGTTCGCCAGCCATTTGTAGCTCTTCCTATAAAAAATAAACCACTAAATGGGACTGTAGGAAAATTCTTTCCCCATTCTACACAAAAAGGACTCGTTGTTTCCTTGTCTTCTTTTGATAATTGCTCAAGAAGTTCTTTATAAAGAGGCTTTAAAGCCTTATACAATGATAGTTCCATACTACTTTGTTCTTTTGATTTCATAAAATATGATATTTAAAAATTATTTATATGATTCTTAAAAAACCCACCAAGCACAGATTCCCTTTACTTCGTCTGGAGCCTGACCAAAGGCTAACATAAAAACAAAAGGGAATACCTGCGCTTATAAAACAGACATTTTAGCATCTGCTCCCTTTGTGTTATGAAATATTTGGTCGTAAACAGAAAAATCAAAGCAAAATGCTATATCATTATATTTGTTTGTATGTCTATCTCAAATACTGATATTGTTTTTTAACATTTTGCGACAAATGTACAAAACTTTTAGAATATATATTCCTCTTAATTTGTCAAAAATTTTTGGTGGCAAAGATAAAACTCCTACCGGTCAAACTGTGTCCACTTACTAATTTTTCTCATACCCTCTATATATTTTTCTCAGTTAAACCCTACCTGTCCTCTTTCAAGATAGAGTTAGTAAAAACTCACAGCTGAGTAGGTACACTACAATAGCGGAGTAAGTGAATAGGGGGGGAGGCTTATCATTTTTCTCGTCACTACATTTCCTTTTTTTGTGTTCAATCTTTTTACAAGGCGTAGCCTTGATTTTGTTTAAATTTTGTTTGATTTCTGAGGCACAGCCTCATTCCCCTAACACAACTTCGCACCCCATCTACCAATTCCCTCATTCTCTCATTTTCTCATTTCCTCATTCTCTCATTCCCTCATTTTCTAATTTTCTAATTTTCTCATTTTCCGCTCATCGCTTTTGCGTCGCCATTCCTAGTGCCTATTGCCTGTGGCCTAAGGCCTCACATCTAAAAACCTAAAATAATTTTGTCAATTCAATAAAAGTTTGTAATTTTGCTTGTCTAAAAATATATTTTGATAATACAAACGCTTATATGACCATTACCTTAGCCTCACTGAAAATAGGACAAACCGCTGTCATTACCGGATTTATCCCTGAATGCCGACAAGAAGTACGGCAACGCTTGCTCGACTTAGGTTTCGTACGCGGGTCAAAAATCAAGATAGAAAACGTCAGTCCCCTATCCGACCCCGTTGCGTATAGCATTCACAACACCCAAATCGCCCTCCGCAAAACCGATGCCCTCTGTGTGCTGATTCAGGTGGCAGGAGATAGGGGTTAGGAGTCAGGTGTGCTACACTTTACCAAAGTTTTTGCCTGTGTGGCTCGCACCTTTGGCAAAGTTGATAATCTTCGTAAATAAGAAAAAATAAATATAAACAAATCAAACAAGCGTTCGGCTTGTTATACAACTATGAAAAACACTTGCGATATTTGTGCCCTCAACCCCTCTGCTTCCCTAAAACCCTTAGGCGAAGAGGCAGGCACTTATAACTATACCATTGCCCTCGCAGGGAATCCTAATACCGGCAAAAGCACCGTTTTCAACGCTCTTACCGGCTTGCGCCAACACACTGGCAACTGGCCTGGTAAAACCGTAACACGTGCCGAAGGCAGTTTCTCATTCCATAAGGAACGATACCGCATCATCGACCTACCTGGCACCTACTCTCTGCTTTCTACTTCCGAAGACGAAGAAGTAGCGCGCGACTTTATTCTCTTTGGCAAACCCGATGTAACAGTCATCGTAGTAGATGCAAGTCGTTTAGAACGCAACCTCAGCTTGGCGCTTCAAATACTCGAAATCACCGATAAAGCAGTGCTTTGTCTCAACCTGATGGACGAGGCGCGCCGGCATCACATCAATATCGATACGCGCACCCTTTCACGCGATTTAGGCATTCCCGTAGTGGCAACATCTGCACGTACCAAAGAAGGTATCGCCGATTTGCTCTTTGCTATCGAAGAAGTGGTAAGTGGTAAATTCCAAACGAAGAAACAAACCTTTATCGACCTTCCTAAGCAAAATGCCGAAGCCATTGCTGAGTTACAGAAGGCACTTTCTGAACTAAATCCCGATTTACCAAATACACGTTGGCTCTCAATGCGACTCATCGAAGGCGATGAGAGCGTGCAAAAAGGTATAGAAGAAGGAGCTTTTTCTGCTGAAAATAACCCCGAAAGGCAGGCGCGTATCTTGCGTATTGCCGAAGAATATCATCATCTCTTAGGCGATACGTACCGCAACGATTTGGTAGAAGCAATCTACGCCCAAGCTACTGCTCTTACCAATGCCTCCGTCAGTACCGATTTTACTGCGCGCTCTTTCCGCATCGACCGCGCAATAGATAAAATCGTAACACATAAAATTTGGGGTTTCCCTATTATGTTTCTGCTCTTGGCAGGTGTGCTGTGGATTACCATTATCGGGGCTAATTACCCTTCGCAATGGCTCTCCGATTTATTTGTAGGGTGGCTCTATCCGCTCTTGAAAAATGGAGCGAATGCCTTGCATTTCCCTTGGTGGCTCAGCGGTTTCCTTATCGATGGAATGTACTTGGCTACGGTATGGGTCATTTCAGTGATGTTGCCTCCAATGGCTATATTCTTTCCGCTGTTCACCCTCCTCGAAGACTTTGGCTACCTACCTCGTGTAGCTTTTAATCTCGATAAGCTCTTTCGCACAGCAGGCGCTCACGGCAAGCAAGCCCTCACAATGAGTATGGGCTTTGGTTGTAATGCCGCAGGAGTGGTAGCAACGCGTATTATCAACAGTCCGCGTGAAAAACTCATTGCTATTATCACCAATAACTTTTCGCTTTGCAACGGTCGTTGGCCTACCCAAATACTCATCGCTACATTGTTCATCGGGACTTTAGTGCCCAAGCAATGGAGCGATACAGTAGCAATGCTTGCTGTCATAGGCATAGCCGTGTTGGGGATTGTCTTTTCATTTTTTACCTCGTGGCTGTTGAGCAAGACACTTCTCAAAGGCGAATCGTCGTTCTTTGTATTGGAGTTGCCTCCCTATCGTCCACCGCGTTTCTTTCAAACGCTCTACACATCGCTTATCGATAGAACCCTTATTGTACTCTGGCGCGCTGTTGTATTTGCTGCGCCTGCGGGAGCAGTAATATGGCTAATATGCAATCTCCAAATAGCTCACCAGCCCATTGCTCTCTGGCTCATTCAAGGGTTAGACCCCATAGGCGTGTTTATAGGCTTAAATGGCGTAATCCTGCTTGCCTATATCGTTGCCATTCCAGCCAACGAAATCGTCATTCCCACCGTGCTGATGCTCACCACTATGGTCTTAGGGCAAACAGCAGTAGGCGAGGGGGCAGGCGTACTAATGGAAGCCTCAACCTCTCAAGTAGGTACCTTGCTACACGCTGGTGGTTGGACGCTCCTCACCGCCGTAAATCTAATGCTCTTCAGCTTGTTACATAATCCTTGTAGTACTACTATCTACACGATATACAAAGAAACCCATAGCAAGAAATGGACGCTCATTGCTACACTCTTGCCCGTACTATATGGCATAGTAGTGTGTTTTTTGGTGGCAAAACTGTGGTAATAACCTAAAAACATTTGCTTTTTTAGTTAAAACAGGCTATCTTTGCACAGATATTTTAATAAGCAATGATATGAAACGCTTTCTTTTGCTCTTTACTCTCCTAACCACTACAACTTATGCACAACTCTCTTCTTACACCTATAAGCAAGAACTGAAAGGTGTAAAGGGGAATACTTGGCATAAACTTATTCTACCCGACCATACCTTTGCACAATTCCAAAGTTATGGCGCAGACCTCCGTATTTATGGCGTATCGGCTACTGATACCATCGAAGTCCCTTATACAGTAATCGACACTAATAACATCGTAAAACACAAGGTCAATTTCTCAGTAATAAACAGTAAAGAAACCAAATGCAGTTATATAAACTTCAGTCTGCCTCAGGCTCTTCGCATCTGTAAGATACGCATTGTTCCTCAAGCCTCTTATGATTATTACAGGAAGCTAAATCTCGCTACTTCTGTTACCGAATCGTATGCGCAAAAGCGTTGTGATGGTTATTGTTCTTATGATTTAAGAGAAGCGCCTCTTAGTTCTAAAACCAATAATACCTTCTCCTTTGATGATATTCTTGTGAAATACGGACAAATAATAATAGAAAACGGAGATAACGAGCCTCTTCCTATTAGCGAAGTCGTAGTATATGCAATACGTTATACCTTAGCGGCTCGTTTTTTAGACCCTAATCGCACCTATTATTTAGCTTATGGCAAAGAAGATGATTATACCCCCGAATATGATATAGAGCACTTCATAACCGATATCCCCAAACAACTCACCGAATTGCAATACGGCGAAGTGCTCAAACAACCCAAAACAGAAAGCTCTTCTGTAAAAGCATCTTCCACTCCTGCCGAAAAATCTCATCAGCAACTCCTTTGGTGGGTAATGGGAGTGATTGTACTGCTTATTTTTATATTTTCAGCAAAGATGATGAAGAAATAATAAGAATACCAACCAAAAAAAGAATACAAAATGCGTATAACACTAAGTAATTCTTTTTTGATAACTACTTTAGTAAGTTTAGTTACTTTTGACTGCTATCAAAATAGTACTTTCGCTTCTAAAACAATAGTTTTTACAATCCTCTCTGTAGGATTCATTTTTTACTTCATTTGGCAAATAATCTTGTCAAAAAAGAATTTATTTGTCTCATCGATAGATCTTGTTGTATTTGCACTGCTGGTTCATATCATTTCTAATGCCCTTATAAAAGGTACAATCAACTCATTGCGTTATTACGACCTTATCAGCTGTTATGCTTATTATTTGTTCTTGAGGAATGTCATAAGAGCAGAAAAGACAATATTAGCTATTGTATTAGGAGTCAGTTTAGCTATTTTTGTCAATACACTATACGGGTGGGGACAATATTTTTATGTATTTGAGTCTTTCCATTCTAACTATGCACTTACAGGTAGCTTTTTCAATCCTGCTCCTTTCGCTGGACTTATTGCGGTAGGTAGTATGTTTAGTGTATTTCTAATATTGTACAGAAAGAGTCTTTATAGATATATTACCAATATAAAAGCACGAAAAACAATTGTAAAATTCCTGTATTATCTTACTGTTTTAAACATTTTATTGAGCATAGGTGTACTCATTATCCTGCAGTCAAGAGCTTCGTGGTTAGCTTTTATTATAGGGACGTCTTATATGGTTTATACAAAGGTAACTCAAAAGATAAAATTCTCTATCAAGCGATATGGATATATTGCAACAGCATTTGTGCTTATAGCCGTATGTACTTTCTTTTTCTACACTATGCGAAAAGACTCTGCCGATGGACGCGTATTAGTATGGAAAATAAGTACTGAAATGCTCAAAGATTTTTCTCTCACAGGTACAGGTCTTGATGGTTATAAAGCTCATTATATGGATTATCAAGCGCAGTATTTCGCTAAAAACAAAGCTTCTAAACAAGAAATTGCTTTGTCTGACAATGTAGTATATGCCTTTAATGATTTTCTGCAGTTTTTTATAGAAGAAGGCATTCTAGGATTTTTGTTGCTCGTAACACTTATATGGTTCATATTCAAACAGCCTAAAAGTATAGTTCGTAACATAAGTACTTGCCTTATACTTGTTTTATTAGCATTTGCGTGTTTTTCATATCCTTTACAGATTCTCCCCCTTAAACTGATAGCTTTCACCGCAATAGCATTTATTGCTTTTTCAGCAAAAAACAAACAAGAATTCAAACTGCCTTATGCTTTTATGCGTTGGCAAATCCTTTCAATAACCATTGCTTGGATAGGGTTACAACTCTATAATGCTTACAGTTTGCATACGGGTTATAGTATTTGGAAGAAAGCATTCGATGCTTATCAAGAAATGAATTTTAAAGAAAGTATTTCATTATATAAAAATTCTTACAAATATTTAAAAACAAATGGTGAGTTTTTAATGCACTACGGAAAGGCTTTAAGCTTAGCAGAACAACCTCAATGCTCCAATTTTGTGCTTCACCAAGCAGAGCAATATTTAAACAATACGGTTGTTCAAACCTCTTTAGGCGATAATTACACAGCTTTGGAAGGCTATCCACAAGCTATACAACACTATCAAAAAGCCTGTGATATGATACCTAACCGTCTCTATCCTCACTACTTATTAGCAAAGATGTATGAGAAACAAGAAAACTTTACCAAAGCAAAGCAAGAAGCTACTATCATATTGCAAATGCCTGTAAAAATACCTTCTATCGCCACTTATCAAATACGAGAAGAGATGAAAGAACTATTAAAAATGAATGATAAACCAGACACAAAATGACCATTTGTTGTTAATTTAATAACATAATAAATAATTAATATTTGGAAGGAATAAGAGCTGTATTTAAAAATATTTTATAATTTATTTGGAAGTTATCATTTTTTGTAGTATGTTTGTGCCGTAAAAACCAATAAATATTATACCGCAAACATTCACATTAGCTAAACAAGGATTTATATTTGTCTTTTAAGAAGAGAAATAAATAACTAAGCTACGAGTTATTTCCTTATACGAAAAACAGTGCAGAAATAAAACTAAGTAATTAATCAAATAAACTGAAGATGAAAAAAAATGTTTTTAAAATTGTAATTGCCTCATTAATTATTATAGGAGGCTTAGTATTCTATTCTTGTCAAAAAGATGATAATCAAGAACAAAAACAAGATAATAGTAGTACTGTATTTTTAAATTTTGAATCTCAAAATAATAAAATACAAAAAGTTAAGGTTAATATTAAATATATCAACCATACTCCAAAGATAGTATCAGATAAATTGATTGAAATAAAAGCTAAAGATAAAAACGCGAAAGAAGAAGTGTCTGTTTTTGTTTTGAAAGACTCAAATGAGAAAAAAAATAATTCTTTAAAAAGACTTTCTTTGGCTATGGCTGTTAATGCTTCATCTGAATCAGGAGAATGTAATCCGGAGGTGAGAAAAGGATACCAATTTGATGGAGTTTGTTTTGTTTATGGAACAATGATTGTTACTAACGATTGTGAGAGGCGCTTTTTTCCTAGTAGTGGGTTAAGTCCTGGTTTTGAAGATATTTGTCCAGAAAGAGGAGGGGCATTTGCTAAAGATTATAGTGGAAAAAATAATGAAAATATAAAATTAAAATGAAACGCTTTCTTTTCTTTATAAGTTTTGTATTTCTTTCTTGTGCATCAAAACAAGATGTTTCTCTAATGAATCAAAAAGAAATACCTCTATCTTCTGACAATGCTACATCAAGCGAACCCTATGGTTATAAAGATAATAAAGGAGTTTGGCGCAGGTTTGATCGCGGGAAAAACATAAAAGTGCTGTATGAGAACAAGTTTTATTCTCTAAAAGACTTTCAAGGAAAGTATAAAATGGATACATTTAAGAAAATTACCTTTATTAAAGAGAAAAAAGAGATAATAGCTCTCACTAATGATGAAACTTGTGAAGGAATTATAAATATTTCAGAATAATATTCTACAATATATTAAAATTGCTTTTATTATGCCTTTAAAAAAACAGATTATTATTTATTCAATAGCCATAGTTACCACAATATTAGTTAGCCTGCTGTTTTCTTCCTTTTTTGGAAGAGGCGAGGGGTATACCTCCATAGTAGTTTTGGCTGTCCTCTTTGCTAATATATTTATCAATAATAAAGAACGGCAAGCCCAAAAGACTAATACAATTTTGACACTAAAAAATATAGATTATATAACTATATTTGTAGCTGTGGCAGTAGGTATTTTTGTAGCAGAAGGTGTAGTAAGATTGTTAGATAAACTTTTTTAATTCATCATATTATGGAACCATTTTTAACTACAACTTTTTTAATTCTGCTTTTCCTTTTAATACTTTGGGGACTATTTGATATTTTCTATCGTCATTATAAGAAAGACCCGAGCGTAGAAATGTATTGGATATTTATTATCTTATTATTTCCTTTTTTAGGTGCGCTCTTATATTTTCATAGAAAACACAGTCAGAGACGGAAAAACTGTCTTTTCTCACAGCGTATTTAATAAACCTTTAAAACAAGCCCTTGCCTTAAGCAGGGGCTTTTGTACCTTTTTATGAAATATTTTATATTCATTACTCTGCTTTCTCTTTTATTTTCTTGCTCCACCAAAAACGAAGCTTTAGAACTTGCTTTACAACAGGCAGGGACTAACCGCCCCGAGTTAGAAAAGGTATTAGCTCACTACCAAAACGACAGCTTAAAATATCAAGCTGCTGTGTTCCTTATAAAAAATATGCCTTATTATGAGTATCAGGCGAGCCCTGAGATAGATAGTATAAAAACACTCTTAACGCATATCTTTAAAAAGGGAGACTTAACCGAAGCGGAACGCCAAAAAGGAATAAACTGGCAAGAGGAGACCTCTAATGTTACTTATAAACAAGATATCAAAGAGGTAAAAGCTTCTATGCTTATTGAAAATATTGACTATGCGTTTAAAGTTTGGAAGGAAAAACCTTGGAATAAAAACCTCTCTTTTGAAGATTTTTGTGAACTCATATTGCCTTATCGTATTGCCGAAGAGCCATTAACCAATTGGCGCAAGCAATACTATCAAAAATATAACCATATCTTAGATTCTCTCTATCAAGGTACAGATGTAATAGAGGCTTGCAATATACTTTCTCGTTACTTGCGAGAGGAAAAGAAATTCTATTACTTCGTTGATTTTGGCACTCCCCGTCAAGGGGCACTTTTTCAGCTAAACAATAGGATAGGCACTTGTCGGGATGCCTGCGATATTGCTACTTACGTGATGCGGGCAGTAGGGATCCCTGTTACTACAGATATCTATTTGTACTCTCCCGAATACCAATCAGACCACGAGTGGAGTGTGGTGCGCGATACTACCGGCAGATATCTATCCTTTTGGTATGAACAATATGATGCTACTCGCGACCCCTCTTTTACTGATAAACGCAAAAAAGCGAAGGTCTTTAGAATGACCTATGGAATCCAACGCCCCTTTGAAGAGTTATCTCAACTACCTCCCTCATTACAAAATCCTTTCTTAAAAGATGTTTCCCAAGAATACTTTGGTAAAAACAGAGCTATTATTTCGCTACAAAGCGAAGCTAAAAATGCTTTTATTGGGGTCTTTACCGCTCGTATGGGGTGGTTAGTCGTAGGACAAGGTAAAGTAACAAATAATACAGCCACGTTTGAAAATATAGAACCTTTTGTGATTTACCAGCCTCTGAGCTATGAAAACGGCGAACTCACGCCTATAGCCTACCCTTTTATGCTTCAAAAAGATAAGGTACACAGTTTTATTCCTCAAGAAAAGCAAGAGGTAGTACTTACCCGTAAATACCCTTTGCGCAAAACTAGTTCTGCTCGTTTTAAAAATTGGCTTTTAAATACAACACTCAAAGCAAGTAATAATGTTAGTTTTTCTCCTTTTGAAACCTTGCATATAATGAAGTCTTTGCCTGCTCAAAATGTAATAGAAGTACCTATTCACTCTCAAAAAGCCTATCGTTATTTTCAATATGAAGTACCCAAAGATTCCGTACTTTCTATTGCTGAAATTCATTTCTTCGGGAAAGATAAGAAAGAAGTTGTCTTCGATACTATCTATAGCAATGGCAAACCTTGGAAAGATATTGCGCTTTTTCAGCTCAAAAATTGTTACGATAATGACCCTGTTTCTTATTTCCATACTTGGGAAACAGGCACAAGTCTATTCTTTAAATCCAGTACACCACAAAGCATTACAAAAGTAATACTCATTCCCCGTAATGATGATAATTTCATCAGAGAAGGTGATGTATATGAACTCTTCTATAACAAGGGTATTAAAGGGTGGGTGTCATTAGGCGAACAAAAAGGCACTAAAACAGAAAAACTATACTATCAAGCACCTAAAAATACGGTATTATGGCTTAAAAATAAAACCAGAGGCAAGGAAGAACAAATCTTCTTATATCAAAACAACCGACAGATATTCCCTATTTTTGAAGAAGAAAAAAACATATCTCAAAATCTAAATTAAATAACTTTCTCACTATTCCTCATTCGTCATTCGTAATTATTTATTACCTTTGCCCCCTAAACAAATAATAGGTAACACGTAATTAGGTAACAAATGCCGTTACCTTTTACCTCTTACCTCTTACCTAAATCAAATGGATCAAAGAAAAAAAGAAGAGGCACTACACTATCACGAGTTTCCACAACCTGGTAAAATCGCTATTGTGCCTACCAAAAAACATTCTACACAACACGACCTCGCGTTGGCTTACTCTCCTGGAGTAGCCGAACCTTGCTTGGCAATTGCCGAAGATAAAAGCAACGCCTATAAGTATACTGCCAAGAGCAACCTCGTAGCCGTAATTTCGAACGGTACTGCCGTGCTCGGTTTAGGCGATATAGGCGCTGATGCCTCTAAACCTGTAATGGAAGGAAAGGGTTTGCTCTTCAAAATATTTGCAGGTATCGATGTGTTCGACATCGAAGTAGATGCTACCGATGTCGATAAGTTCGTAGAAACCGTAAAAGCTATTGCTCCTACCTTTGGGGGTATCAACCTCGAAGATATCAAAGCACCTGAGGCTTTCGAGATTGAACGTCGCCTAAAAGAGGAATTGGATATCCCTGTAATGCACGACGACCAGCACGGTACAGCTATCATCTCGGCAGCAGCTCTTGTCAATGCCTTAGAAATAGTAGGTAAGGATATTGCCAAAGCGCAGATAGTAGTAAATGGCGCAGGAGCCGCCGCTATTTCTTGTACACGCTTGTACGTGGCTTTGGGTGCTAACCCTAAGAACATCGTAATGTGCGACAGTAAGGGTGTGATTCGTAAAGACGCGCCTAACCTCACCGAACAAAAAGCCGAATTTGCTACCGACCGCAACCTTCGCACTCTCGAAGAAGCGGTAAAAGGTTCTGATGTGTTCATCGGTCTTTCTAAGGGAGATGTACTCACCCCCGAGATGTTGCTCTCTATGAATAAGGACGCTATTGTATTTGCAATGGCAAACCCTATTCCTGAAATCGATTACGATTTGGCGGTGAAAACCCGCAAAGATATCATTATGGCTACAGGTCGTTCCGACTTCCCTAACCAAGTGAACAACGTGCTCGGGTTCCCTTATATCTTCCGCGGAGCGTTGGACGTTCGCGCTACTAAAATCAACGAAGAAATGAAACTCGCTGCGGTACGTGCTATCGCCGATCTTGCCAAGAAAACTGTACCTCAGCAAGTAAGTTTGGTATACGGAGGTGAAAATCTCACCTTTGGTCGTAACTATATTATTCCTAAGCCGTTCGACCCTCGCTTGATATACGAAGTACCGCCCGCTATTGCCAAAGCCGCTATGGAATCGGGGGTAGCACAAAAACCTATTACCAACTGGGAAGCCTACAAAGGCGAACTAATGGACAGAATTGGTGTAGGTAGCAAAGAAATACGCCTATTGCAAGACCGTGCCAAACGAAATCCTAAACGCGTAGTATTTGCTGAAGCCGACCAATTGGAAGTGCTTAAAGCTGCTCAACGCATTTATGAAGATGGTATCGGTATTCCTGTGCTTTTGGGTAATAAAGAAGTGATAAAAGCGCTCAAATACGAAATAGGTTTCACCGGTCGTGTAGATGTAATCGACCCTAAAAGTGATGCCGAAAAAACACGTCGTGAGAAGTTTGTAAAGCATTATTGGAAACTGCGCGAACGCCGTGGTATCACCTACGAAGTAGCCGAACGCCTAATGCGCGAGCGCAATTATTTTGGTACGATGCTCGTAGAAACCGGTCAAGCCGATGCAATGATTACTGGTTACTCCCACGCTTATCCTAATGCGATTCGTCCGGCACTCGAAATCATCAAAAAAGACGAAGGCGTAGAGCGTATCGCAGCCACCAGCATTATGCTCACCAAGCAGGGGCCTTTATTCCTTTCAGATGCTACTATCAATATCGACCCTACTGCCGAAGAGTTGGCTAACATTGCCTTGCTTACGGCACGTGCCGTGAAGTTCTTCGGCTTAAAACCTTCTGTGGCGATGTTGTCGTATTCTAACTTTGGTTCGGCAGTATCCGAAAGTAGCCTGAAAGTACGTGAGGCAGTAGCTTACCTCCACAAGCACCACCCCGATTTAGTAGTCGATGGTGAAATTCAAGCCGATTTTGCTCTCAATCCTGAGAAGATTGCCAAGAACTATCCGTTCTCTAAGCTCAACAAGGGCAAAGGGGCTAATGTACTCATCTTCCCTAACCTCGAAGCCGCAAATATCAGTTACAAGCTTCTCAAGGAAACCCAACACTTAGACACCATAGGCCCTGTGATTTTAGGTCTTTCTAAACCCATTCACATCACCACTATCGGTTCTACTGTCGACGAAATGGTAAATCTCGCTACCCTTGCAGTAATTGACGCTCAACAAAAATAGTACGAGTCGCACAAACAATTACTGCGAAGTTATATAAACAATAAAAAATGTTGTTTTCATATTATAAAAAAGGCTGTTCAATATATATTGAACAGCCTTTTTTTATTACTTAGTAATCATATTGCTACCTTTAATATTTTACTTACTTGGGGCAATAAACCACCTTTCTTTCACTATCTCTCACATATCCCACCCCAAGCATTTTACCTCCAGCCCACGTTACTTATTTTATATCCCACAATTCTAACCTATAAAACGACTGATATGAGCAGATAGCAACACCATAAGCTCAATTAATGTTCGATTATAATTTTATTAACCATCATTGTAGAGCCACTGTAGACCCACTGTAGAGCCACTGTAGAGCCACTGTAGAGCCACTGTAGAGCCACTGAAAACCCACTGTAGAGCCACTGTAGAGCCACTGAAAACCCACTGTAGTTCCGTTTAAAGTTTATTTAAAGTCCGTTAGAGGTCTCACAGAGCAACTGCGCAAAATTATCAACTATAACTCAGTTCGATATGTACAAAGCGAATTAAGAGTTGAAGAAAAATAGTATATTGTTTTATTAAGAGTTATGTTCTTCGTGTATGATAAGCATCGCTACTTCCCCCTTTGAAGGAAGTCAGCGAGCTGGCGTAGCTGAGTATGTGAATAGGGAGAAATGTTTATAATCGGCTAACATAGATGTAACCGCACACAAGGTGTATTTCGCAAAACGTAAACAACCACCGTTGATTTTCAACTTTTAATGTTCTCTCTTTAATTATTTTTACATAAACCTAAAAATAATTTTTAATTTGTTTTCGTATAATCTAAAAATATACTACCTTTGCCCCAAAATAATGATATTAGTAATATATGAAAACTTTTTTATTAGCTATCTCTTTAGCTTTTAGTATTTTGAGTTTCTCTCAGGAAGGTACTATCAAAGGTACTATCACGGCAGAGGGTCAACCCTTAGAAGCCGTAACTGTCCAACTCGAAGGTAAAACCTTCAAAAAATGGACAACCTCCGACCGCAATGGTCAGTATTCTCTTTCCTTACCCGCTGGTGAATATAGGCTAAAAGTGCGTTCGTTGGGGTATATTCCTTATAACGATAAAGTTGTAATCACAGGAGAAGAGACTCTCTCTCAAGATGTCTCTCTCAAAGAAGATGTAGTCGGAATGGAAGAAGTGGTCGTAACAGCTACCAAAACCAAAGAAAACCGTAAGGACGCACCTGTATTGGTGAGTGTTACTACCAATCGCGAACTGGCAAACGTTAAAGCCCATACCTTGATGGAAGGTCTGGTATTCCAACCGGGTTTGCGCACCGAAGTAAACTGCCAGAACTGTGGTACTTCCCAAGTGCGCATCAACGGTTTGGAGGGTGCTTATTCCCAAATTCTCATCGATAGCCGTCCTATCTTTGGCTCGCTTAATGGTGTGTATGGCTTAGACCAAATCCCTGCCAATATGATTGAGCGCATAGAGGTGATTCGTGGAGGTGGCTCAGCGCTTTTTGGCTCTAATGCCATTGCCGGTACTATCAACGTGATTACTAAAAACCCTACTAAAAACGAGGCGCAAGCAGGTATTGTGGGCAATCTCATAGGCGGTAAATCAGGCGATGTGGTAAGCTCCTTCAATGGCTCTCTCGTGAGTGAGAACTATATGCGCGGTATCTCTTTCCACGCTATGCAACGCACACGTCAGTCTTATGATGATAATGGCGATGACTTTACCGAAATCACTCGTTTGCGCAATCTCAATGCTGGTGCAAAACTCTTTAACGATTTCACCGACCGTCACAAGCTCACCGCCGAACTGAACGTGAGCAACGAAAACCGTCGCGGAGGTAATAAACTCGACGAACCCGAACACCTTGCCGACCTTGCCGAGAGCATTCGCACTCAAATGCTTGGAGGGAATGCAAGTTTCGACTACTTTTCGCCTGCTTATAACCATAAGTTCACCGCCTATACCAGTGCCGAACGCACTCGCGCCGATAACTACTACGGTAGCTTCGACGGCACCGATATAGTAGCCTCTTCTGGCAACTATGGGGTTACCAAAGAGAATATATGGTTACTCGGCGGACAGCATACGGCTTATGTGCCTACGGGCAACGGCAATTTGCAATGGACGTCGGGCGCCGAATATCAATACGACAAGATAGCCGAAAAGCGTCAGAATCCTAATGTGCTTGCCGTAAACCAAAAAGCGAATACATTTGGTCTCTTCACTCAAGCCGATTGGCGTATCTCTCCCAAAATCAAAGTGCTCGGGGGTGTCCGATTCGACAATGTCAATTCCGATATAATGAAGAAAAGTGTTACAGCACTCAACCCTCGTGCGAGTGTCCTCTACAATATCGATGAGAATTTTATTGCTCGGGGTTCGTATTCAAGAGGATTTAGAGCGCCTTTCTTCTATTCAGAAGATGTACACAGCGAATTGCAAGGGGGTGAAGCACGACGCGTAAAACTCGCCGATAATCTTAAAAAAGAGACCTCCGATAGCTTTACCGCTTCTTTTGAATATAACCACGCTCACGACAATCACCAATTTGTAGCGATGATAGAAGGATTTTATACAGCTTTGCACGACCGCTTTACTTACGAAGATGCAGGTTTAGAAAACGGTTTGCCTATCCGTGAGAAACGCAATTCCGATGGTGCCGTAGTGAAGGGAGTAAATATAGAAGTGAAGTACAGCCCCAATCCCAAATTTATGGTACAACTTGCCACCACTATCCAAAGTTCTAAATACAATAGTGTGCAAAACCCCGAAGAAAACGTCTATACCGATGAAATTCTCCGCACGCCAAGTGTGTATGGCAACCTGATGGCAACCTATAAACCACGCCCTAATTGGGATATCAACTTTGTAACCGTATATACAGGTAGTATGAAAACCACTCACTTAAAAGGCTATATTCCTGATACGCGTTTGGAGACCACTCCCGCAATGTGGGACGTAGGCGTGAACACCGCTTATGAGTTTAAATTCCAAACTTTCTTCCCCTTAGAAGTGAGTTGTGGTATCAAAAACCTCTTCAACCAATATCAAAAAGATTTCGACAAAGGTGCTGAACGCGACGCCAATTACATTTATGGTCCTTCACTACCTCGCACTGTGTTTGTAGGTTTGAAAGTGAAGATTTAGTATTCGTTATCAACCTTACCAAAATTTCTAATAGCGTGTCGTACTACGACCTTTGCCAAAGTTTCACACTTTGGCAAAGTTAAATAAACTGATGAATAGTTATATTTATATCGTTTTTGTAGGGGCATTTTGCAAACACTCTTCTAAGATACAAAAAAGCGACTCAAAAAGGAGTCGCTTTTTCATTATTTATGTATTGCAAGTATTAGTAATTCAACTGATAAGTAGTAGTCATATCACTGTTATAACTAATATCAATATCAATATTATCTATTACTTGTGTTCCATTTTTAGTTTTAAGTTTGAAAGTGTGGCGAGCTACTTTATTCACTATTAAGTCGATAGTTTTACCATTCTTATCTTTCTCTACTTTTATAGGGATAATAATATCAAACACTTTTTCATCGTCTTTATCACTTACCAATCGATACTTTCTGCTTTTCTCAGTACCATTTTGAATGTTAGTAATAAGTGTGTTCAATTTTGTTAAATAATCAACATCAGTAAAATAACCAAGACCTGTATTTCTACCAGCTCTTGCATTTCGAGTTTCGTTGATAGTCTTTACAAAACCGTCGTTGTCAAAAGTATAAGTATAGTTATGAGTATAATTTAAAGCCGTGCCATCTTTTGTTAAAACCATTTGTTGTAACAAGTTCTTAGGAGCCACACCTTGTATCCAACCTATTCGAAAGTCAAAATACTGCATATAACTACCCACGATATCCCCTTCAAAGTTGTACAACAAAAACTTATTTTTGTTCAAGTTGTTGTTATAAGAAAGCTGATTTTCAAAGGTGGTAATTTTACCGTCCCAATTTCTCTTTTCACTAATCTTAGTCAAATTGTCATTTGTCCACTCAAAATCCCCTATTTTTGGAACATTTGTCAATCGTTCCTTGCTGTCGTAAGTTCCTAAACCTAACATATTACCAGCGGCATTGAGTCCTACTTCAAAATTTTCTACACCCCCTGTATCTTCATTGGGAAAAGTTATTTTCACAGAGCTATCTCCATAAATAAATGTTTTTACATTATCACTTTTGCCCTCTTCCTTTCTAGTAATCTTTTTGATTCTTCCTTTTTCATCGTATTCATAAGCAAAGTTCAAAGTTTTTGCTACAAATTTTTGACCATTGAGAGAGGGTTCTAAGGTACTTTCAAGAGAAGGGGCAGGAGCACCACCTGTATAGTCTATTTCCACTATAATAAAGTTACAAGTAATTGTTCTTACTTTTTTAGCAGGCAAATAGTCACTTTGGGTAGTAGGAGTAGTAGTACCATTACCGCCATTAGGAGGAGTATCATCGTCTTTACTGCCACAGCCTACAAGCATTGCTATTGCTGCGATACTGAATAAAATTTTTTTCATTGAATGTAATATTTTATGAATTTAGATGCAAAAGTAATAATAAATTGTTAATCAGCAAATTTTATTCATTAGTAGTTAGTTGTTAGAAATGAGAACAGCTGAGGGTAGTGAGAAATTCAATAAGAGCTCATAGCCTAGAATCAAAAAAGCGACTCATTTTTGAGTCGCTTTTTTTATAAAAATAGTATAGCTATTCTTCCCTACTTTCAAAGCACTCCGCAATACCTCAGCTCCTTTATAAGAAGCGATTTCTTTCGCCTCGAAACCTCGTTTTTAGCATTTTTAGCCTTGTTGTATTATGGTATGAATCAACCACTTACACACCCTTTCTATACCAATCGTC
>NZ_KB291207.1:0-10432 GCF_000318255.2 Capnocytophaga sp. oral taxon 380 str. F0488 | reverse complement strand
AAGCTAACCCCACCCTTCTTACACCCTTTTTTCACCAAAATTCCTCTCAGCTACCTTTTGAATTTCTCCGTTTCATTCCGCTTCCTCAGATGTGTCACTTTTAGGGGTACACCCTCCGCTGGTGCGAGCTTGTAGCTCGTACCCCATTTTCTAATTCTCTCATTTTCTAATTTACTAATTTTTCCCGCCTCTGTGGCTCACACCGTCTGTATGGTTCACACTTAGTATTGTTCCAAAAGATATTTAATAAGGTCAGTGGTTGTAACCAACCCCACTAACCTGCCATTATCCACCACCGGTATAGAGTGAAAACTTTGGTCGGCTAGTATTTCAGCCACTTCTTTAATCGAGGTATCAGCGCTTACCGTAAGAGGTGTTTTAGCCATAATCTGCGGAATAGTATACATATCATACACCACCGAAGTAACCTCCTCTTCGCCATCAGTCATATCAGCAAAACTAATGCGCAAAAGGTCAGAATAGCTTACGATACCTATAAGCTTATCTCCTTCTACCACAGGAATATGGCGAATATTATGCTTCTTAAACAGTCGCTCAGCCTCATAAAGCGATTGAGTAGGAGTAAGAGTTACTAACTCCTTACTCATAATTTGTGATACAGGTACTCTTTGTTTCATAATATATATGTTTTTAAAATGAATAATTCCGTTTTGTAGTTAAATTACCCTACAAAGGTAGTTATAAAAGAGATATAAAGCAAAGTGTTTAACAAATATTTAACGTTCTAACATACCTCAACTCCTGAGCTTTCACAGCTTACTTTAACTCAAACTGATGTTGCGTCGGTCTAATCTTTCTTCGCCTTACCTTCGGAAGTATATAAAATAGAAAAAGCCGTTCAGATTTCTCTGAACGGCTCTTTCGTTTCTAGTTAGTGAAAGAAATAATAATAATTTTACTTGTCAATAGACCCTACTACACGCTTCATAAAGCTGTTAAGGGCGTCTTTCTGTGGAGTACCCTGTTTAATCATATTGTCCACCTCGATAGCTCCGTAGAAGTTGGAGAGCAATTCGCCTATTACGTCTAGCTCCTCATCTTTGAGTTGCTCACATTCAATGAGATTTTCGAGCGTTTCTACCGTCTCATTTACGTAATCTTGGTCGTTTGCCTCAATAAATTTAACGATGTGTTTAATTACCGGTAATCTCATCTATAAATTGCTTTAAGAGTTCGGCTTTATTCGTTTGTATTTGGTTCACCAAAGTACCGTTTTTAAAAGCAGCGAAGGTAGGCAAATTATCTACTTTGGCTAATTTGCGTGACTCTGCGAAAGCTTCAGCATCTACATAAATAAAAGTAGCATTAGGAGTTTCGCTGGCATACTTTTTAAACTTTGGTTTCATTATCTTGCAATTACCACACCATCCTGCGCCGTATTGTACGAATACAAGAGGGTTAGAGGCTATTATTTCTTGCAAGTTATCTTGGGTAAGTTCTGTCATTATAAAAATAAAATAGTGATGAGTTTTTTAGTGTGTGATTTTCTCATTCTCGTCCCCCTCTCATAAAGAGAAGAGGGGGAGAATGAGTTCCTTACAATGATCAAGTTATCTATAAGAGTGTTGTTTATTTTTTAGTGAGAAGCTAGGTAGCTGGCTACTCCTTTGCGGTCGGCGTGCATAGCCTCTTTACCTTCTTCCCAGTTAGCAGGGCATACTTCTCCGTGTTGTTGTACGTGAGTATAAGCATCTACCAAACGCAAATATTCTTTTACATTGCGCCCTAATGGCATATCGTTAATGCTTTCGTGAAATACTTTTCCCGTTTCATCAATAAGATAAGTAGCACGGAAAGTTACATCATCACCTTCAAGAAGATAAGCATCAGCTGTTTCGTCGTAAATTTCACGAGAGTCGAGAATACCTAAAATACGAGCGAGGTTGCGGTTGCTATCAGCAAGGATAGGGTAAGTTACGCCTTCTATGCCTCCATTGTTTTTAGGAGTATTGAGCCAAGCAAAGTGTACTTCGGGAGTATCGCAAGAAGCACCTATTACTTTCACATTGCGTTTCTCAAACTCAGCCAAAGCTTCTTGGAAAGCGTGAAGTTCAGTAGGGCATACAAAGGTAAAATCTTTAGGATACCAGAAAAGGAGAACTTTCTTTTTGTTGTTCACAGCTTCTGAAAGCACGTTTATTTTGAATGTATCCCCAAGGTCGCTCATAGCATTCACTTCGATATTGGGGAATTGTTTTCCTACAAATGACATATAATATTGTGTTTTGTTTTACGGGTGCAAAAGTAGGGTGTTTTTGTATAGGAAGAAACGGTTTTTTATTGAAAGATTTTATATGAAGATAAATAATAATTATGCAAAGAAGTTCTTTTATTTCTTCTTGCGCAATTCTCGCCAAATATATACTATTTGTACTATTATTAAAAAGCTGTTAGGCAGTATCACCGGAATACTATTGATTAAGTAACCGTAAACAACAAAGAGAGCACACCCTACCAAATTAGTAAGGCGTATATACACAAGATTATCTTTAATCAAAAAGCTGAGCACCACAAATAGTGAAGCAGCATAACCAATAATATCAATCATTATTTTTTGCGTTTAAGTCGGGTTTGACGTCTGAACCAAAACATTGCCAAGGCTCCCAAAGCAAAGGCGATGTACAAATACCACTGAGTGCGGTCAGCAGTGCCCCACAAGTTATAAACTTCATAGGCACAGTAAAGAGCGATTGCCAAATAGGCATATTCAAAAAATATACGTGCGTTCATATTATTTTATATTGTTATTCTTCTTCGTTATCTTCAATAGCTAAGATACCTGTAGTTTTATGCGCTTTTACAGTCGAAAATTTCTTGTCGAAATCCATACCTATACCATTAGTAACAGTACCTTTAGTTTCATCGGTAAAACTAAATTCTCTATCGGTAAAAATCCAATCTTCTTTTTGGTCCCAAAAGAGCTGAGATGTTTTTAGCTTCTTACCGTCATAAGTAGTGAGTACTACATTGTCGCGCAGTTCTACCATATCGGAGCTCGGATAGATAATGCCGTAGTTAGCTTCTACGATATTTTTATGTCGTGCTTGGTCGTAAAACTCTACTTTCACCCCTTCTGGGAATTCAGAGTACGGCATACGCTGATTGGTAAAATCTTTATTTAATTTACTGGTAACAACAGCAACCACCTTAGTAGAATCGGTGTATACAAGTTTAAAATCATAGGCTTCTCCTTGCGGGAATTTCTTTTGAATGCTCAGCTGTTGGAGATTGCGCATATCGTTATTACACGAAAAAAGCATTGCCATACTCATTAGTACGGCAATACTTTTCGTAATATCTAAAATCAATACCTTCATATGTATTACAAACGTGGCACTGTGATAGATTGTCCTATCCAGCATTTAAAAGTAATGTTTTTACCTGCTAAACCAGATTCAAATACATCTACTTTTGAAGGAGCTAAAGCATCGTAACGAGCAGCTAAACTTTCCAAACCTCCTTTACGAGCAGTTTTAGCAGCTAACCAATATACGGCTCTTTTTTCAAAAGGAGTACTACCACATTCATTAGCTGAGCTTGCGTAGGCGTGCGCCATAATACGATAAGCGTCGGAGTTTGAAGGGTTGTAAGAAAGTGCTTTTTGAGCATAGGCAACCGCTTGTGCTTTGCTGTGTTTAGAGGCGATACGAATGAGCAATTTTGATTTCTTAAAGTTATCTGTCTCTAAGTTCACTGACTCATTGTAATACTGAATAGCTTTGGCAGAATTTCCTGCTTTGTCATTCATTACCCCTAAATAGTAAGCTGAGTTTGCTGACGGTTTTACGTTGTGCAATGAGGTTACGATTTTCACGAATAGAGGGTCTTTGGTACAATCTTTATCGGACATTTTACCTGCTGCACGGCGTAACCATTCTTCATTGTTCTTATTTGCCTCAAAGTTCTTGGTGTAAAGAGGAATAAGGTTTTTACAATCAGCAAGCTGACCGAGTTTAGCATCTACACTCTCTGCAATAGTTTCGTAGTTATCTACGCGTTTACGACAACCGTCCAAGAGCCTTTTGTCTTTTTCGCTAAGAGTACCTGCTTCTTCTTGAGCTAAATACTTGTTGATAGTTTCAGAAAGCTCATTCTTTTCGTCTTGAATTTTATCGGATACGTTGTCATAAGCATCGAATACTTCTTGCAATTCTTTTTGTCCTTTTTCGTGTAAAGAAACTAATTCAGAGAAGTACAAGTACAGAGCCTTTTCGTTTTTAAAGTTAGCTTTATCTTCGGTAAAGGCTTTGTGCAAAAGGTCGTAAATCTCTTTATCGGTTCCTATTTTTTCATCGAACATCAAGAGGGCTTGACGAATACGCATTTCAGTAGCTGAAAGACGTGCAGGGAATGTTTTGTTATAATCGGTATAGAGTTGTAACAATTCTTTGGCATTTTGAGTCTTTTCAGCACCTGTGGTTGTATTCATTTTGTCTTGCAAGATGCGTTCGCCATAGGCAAAGGTAGCATAGTGTAAAGAAGGGCATTGGGTATATACTTCCTTCCATACAGGATAAGCCTCTTTGTAATTTTTGGCTTTGGCATACTCACTAAATATAGAGAGTTTTTGCTTTAATTCTTCGTTGTTTTTGCAATCTTGTGCTTGTGCATAGGCAGCATAAAAGAAACTTGCAACTACTGTGGCTAATAAAATTCTTCTTCTCATTCTTTGTTTGTTTTTTATTGATATTTTGTTCGTTGGAACCACTTATCGTTTAAAGTGAAACCTATTTTTAAGTTGAAATAATTTTCCTTTACTAAATTGGCTGAGGTAGTACCTCTTATGCCGTATTCTCCCACAAGGGTAAGATTTGAAAATCCTTTTACGGGTAAACTAAGTCCAAAAGACGTGCCAAAGTCGTTTATGTTTTCGTTATTGAGCACAATTCCTGTATTTTCATAGCGCAAACCTATACGGTAGGTTACTCTTTTCCAGTAACTTGAATAGGAATTGTAGTTAGGAATCCAAAAACCTCCTAAGGCTATTTTGTATCCGTCGGTATAACTGACATTGGTGGTAGTAAGGAACGGATTTGAAAAAGCATTTGTATTGGCATAGGTATATTCAATCCCTGTAAACCATTTTTGGTGTTCTCCTAAACCTAATCCAAACTCTATTTGAGTGGGTAAGGTGAGTGAGGTATTTTTGAGCCCTAAGGCTTCTAAATCTAAAGCATGTGTTTCGCGTATTGCCAATTGTGGTGCGGAACGCCTGTTATTTCCTGTTACATAGCCTAAGGTAGAGATATTGCGTTGGTTTTCAGAAGACAGTTTGCTTTGTGGTGTATATACCAATGAGGTATACAAACGCAAGCGGTGTTTCAAAGTCTCTTCGTAATACAAACCTAAGTTAAAAGCACCTCCTTTTAGGCGTGATTTGCTAAACTCTTGGGTATAGAATTGTACATCTTTTTGTTGCAAGAGGTCGGTCATATCAATGGTTCCAAAGTTATAACGGAAAGAAGCTCCTAAACTGAATCCGCCGAATATCTTTACCCCAGAGGAAAGAAAAAACTGATTCACATTTCCTTTTCCTTCAAACTGGTTTACTGTTTCACTTGTGGTGTGCTTCAGTTTATAACCTACTGATGAGTAAGGCACCAACCCAAACGATACCCCAAAGTTTTCGAGAATAGGGAACCCGAGTGTAAAATAATCGAAGGCGGAGGATTTAGTACCTATTTTTGTTTCATTTGTAACAATATTTTTGCTTTGCATTGTAAATCCGGCTGAAAAAGCGGTGAATTTTAAGTGTGAAAGTGAGGCAGGATTCTGCATATTGATACGAGTAGAATCGGCATAAACACCAATTCCGCCCATAGCACTTTCCTCGGCTATACCGTTAAAATTGCGTTCACCGACTCCGTAAAAAGAGTAAGGCGACTCAGTAGTTTGTTGCGCAAAACTCACGTAAACGGCTGTAAATAAAGCACTAATAAGTGTGATTAGTTTCTTGTTCATAAATATTTATCCAATATTAGTAACGTGTGCCTCTCCTTCTTTTGTTTGATATTCTAAGATGGCATTGAGCCCTTCGAGCAACACGTATGAGCCTGCAAATATCTGATTTTTTATTCTTTCTTGCAAATAATTTTGATTACCCCCTGTTAAAATAGAGATAAGCGAAGGGAATTTTGCTTCGTATTTTTTAATCACTCCCTCGATTTCACACACCACATTGTGATAGACACCTGAGAGCATACAGCTTTCGGTAGTATTTCCTATAAACTGTTCAGTATCAAAAAACTGTTCGGATACTAATGGCAGTTTGGAAGTAAAATGGTGCATCGCTTTTAGGCGCATTGCTATGCCTGGGGCGATAGCTCCCCCGAGGTACTCTTTTCTATCGGTAACTATATCGAAAGTAATGCAGGTTCCCGCATCGATAATGAGTACGTTGCGGTTGGGGAAACGTGTCACCGCACCTGCTACCAGAGCCAAACGGTCGATACCTAACGAGTGAGGGGTTGCATACTTATTGACGAAAGGCACAGGGGTTTCAGCTGTGAGGTATAACACATCTGGCAGGAGTTGTTCTAAGAAAGAGAAACGCTCTTTAACCCCAGTTACCACCGAAGCGATGATGCAATGAGTTACCTCGTTTAAAGGTACTTTGCTTAAAAAAGATTCTTGAAAACCCTCTTTGGCAAAGGAAAGAAAGAATGTTTGTATTCCTTTTTTGAACAGCGCTACTTTTATGGACGTATTACCTTCGTCTATTATTAAATTCATTTTCAAAAATCATTGGGTGTGTGATTGTCCTGCAATAATTGCGCCAAAAAAAGAAGGTCTCCTGTTTCCTTTTATTTTACTCGTACTCGTGAGGAAGCTACTAATGAGGCTAAAACGCCCAAAACTACAATGGTAGCCAATACAATGAGTACATTTAAAGGAGTAATAGCGACAGGGTAGGCTAAGGTAGGGCTTATCATTACAAACTCGAAATGTTGTTGTAAAAGGACTACCGCAACGCCTAAGGCAATACCTATCAGAGCGCCGATTACCGATGCCATAGTGCCTTGCCAGAAGAATATCTGTCGCATTTGTTTTTCGTTCATACCGAGCGCATAGAGCGTTTGCAGGTCGTCTTTCTTGTCGAGTATCATCATAATGATAGCACCTACGAGGTTGAAAAGTGCAATGATGAGTACCAAGATGAAAATCAGATACACAGCTATATTTTCGGTATTGAGCATACGGTAAAGCGCATCGTTTAGCTGTGCGCGGTTTTTCACTACTACAGGCTCTTGAAAGAGTTGTGAGAGCTGTTCGGCAACTTGCTTTTCATTAGCATTGGGGGCTAATTTCACTTCTATCGCTGAGACCTGCCCCTTACTTAGCCCCAATAAGAATTGGGCTTCGTCTAAGGATGAAAATACGTATTTCTTATCTAATTCTTCCGTGAGTTGGTAGATGCCTTGTACTACTGAAAAGGCTTGACGGTAGGGCATTGGGTCGTTTAGGATACTGCCTTTGCCTGCCTTGGGAACTACTATTTGTAGAGGGGAAGAACCATCGAGGAGATTTAAACCGAGATTATTGAAAATAGTAGCGCCTACTATCACACTGGGAGGTGAGAGCTCCCAATTGCCCAGCACGAGGATACTATCGACATCGTTTACTTTGGGATACTCAGCATCTACTCCCTTGATATAGGCGATGTGGTTTTTTTGGTTGTGAGTGAGAAACACCTGTTCTTCTAACACTTTGGTAAAGTGAGCTACCGATGAGAGTTGGCTTAATTTGAGCGTATCTTGATTGGTGAGTGATAGGTATTTGCCTGTTTTAGGAAACACTTTTAGGTCGGGGTCGAAAGTAGAGGAGAAGGAAAGCGTAAAGTTTTTGAGACCTGCAAAGCCGGCGAGCACAATAAAGAGGGCTGCACCACCCAACACCACCACAAAAGCCGTAACCCTATTGATGATGTTGATAACGTTCTGCAAACTTTTGGCGAACATATAACGCCTTGCTATGTAGAAAATTGAAGTCATTGTTAATGATTAGTGATTAATGGTTAGTGGTTAATGAAAAGTGCAAAGATATGGAGTAATTAGCAAAATGGCAAAATTTGGGAATTAGCAAATTCTAAAATACGCCATTACTGCCTTGTACTCATCTTGTGCTGTTAAGCAAGTGTCGAGCAAAAAGCCTTCTGTTTGTTGCCAATTTTGTAGCCCGCGATAGTAGAACCAACGGAGTTGTTCGGTAATGATAAAAGGAACTATGTTGTTAGCTAAACATTCTTTAAAGAGCAACAAACGCCCTATGCGTCCGTTGCCGTCTTGAAAGGGGTGAATGGTTTCAAAACGCCAATGAAAATCGACCAAATCACGAAAGGTTTTGGTTTGTTTTTGGTGGTAATCGGCTAACAAAGCGGTCATTTCCTGTTCTACATTTTCAGGCAGAGTGGTGGCATTGCCTCCTACTTCGTTAGGTAGTTTCTTATAGTCGCCTATGGCAAACCAATCTTTATTGCTATCGGAAGTATCTGCTTTGAGAATGCCGTGAAAGGTTTTAATCATCTCTTGGGTAAGAGGTTCAGTAGCGCATTCCAACATTGCATCAAAAGCTTTAAAATGATTAATAGCTTCGAGAATATCATCAATTTTTACCGCTTGTTCTGTAATGCCAATGGTATTGGTTTCGAAAATATAGCGCGTTTGCTCGTGTGTGAGTTGGCTACCTTCTATATGATTGGAATTATAGCAAAAATCTATTTGAGTGCGGTGATAAATACCGCCCTTTAGCTTTGTTTCTTTCTCTTGTAATAATTGTTTTAAAAGCATTTTATTTCTTTAATAATTTAGCTGTGTTCTTTTCTAATACTTTTAAACTCTCTAAATATGATTCTTCAATAGGTGAAAGGGTTCTGGCTTCATAAGTGCGGTATTCTCGTGTTGCTTTTTTCTCGGCTTCGTCGTGACTAATAGATCCCGCTCCTTTTAATACGCCTTTGCCATAATTGGCTGAAAATTTATCTAATTCATCTACCCAATCTTGCATATACATAGGACTTTGTGTTTGTGCTTTAAGTTCAGCCAAATCAAAAAAAGCTGAAACAAGACGATTTAGACGGAATAATTCTTCTTCAGTGAGATAGTTTTTAGCGATTTTAGCTTCGTTCAAAGTAGGTAATGCTCCTTTAAAAGTAGTGAGTCCCATAAAATCTTTGGTACTATCAGCTCTGTTATAAATGAGTTCAGCTGAAGTTTGCAGGCTACTGGCGTAATGCAGTTTGTTTTGTACTACTTTGAAAAAAGTGAGGGTTGTTTCACTTTTAGAGTCGTAATCTTTACTGGTAGCATACAAATCTAACACTTGGCGGTATAAAGCTTTTTCACTTGAACGAATATCGCGAATTCTATTGAGTAGTTCTTTCCAATAATCACCTCCTCCATTGCCTTTGAGGCGCTCATCGTCCATCGTAAAACCTTTTATGATGTATTCTTTCAGTCGTTGTGTTGCCCATTGGCGAAAGCGAGTAGCAATACTACTTTTTATCCGATAGCCAACAGAGATAATCATATCAAGATTATAATAATCTAATTGTCTTCTAACATCTCGGGTACCTTCTTTTTGAACTGTCAAGAATTTCTTGACAGTTGAATCGGGTATAAGTTCTCCTTCTTCAAATATATTCTGAATGTGTAAACTTATATTTTGTTTGGAAGTGTTAAAAAGCTCAGCCATTAATTGTTGTGTAAGCCATACGGTATCCTCTTCAAGTCTTACATCTATTTGGGCTGAACCATCTTCTCGCTGATAGAATAAGATTTCTCCTTTTTGGTTTTCCATTTTTTGCAGGTTAAATTAGCAAACTTTTATTTTTAATATTTTTACGTCATTTTTCTTTTGTAGAGTAAGTCTCGGTTTTCGATGGGGTTTTCTTCCTCTTTGAGGGATTGCTCGATACCTTCGATATATTGCAAAGAATCGTCGATATAAAAATACAACTCGGGCATACGACGGAATTGGTGTTTGGTGATTTGCGACAGTTCGTGCTTGATGAGGGGCGCATTGGAGGTTACGCCTTTGAGTACCTCAGTTGCCTTTGCTTCTGGGAATACACTGAGGTACACCTTGGCTACTGATAAATCGATTGTTACATTTACTTTGGTTACCGAGATGAGTAGGTTTTGTTGCCCTGCATCGCGTATGGATTGCTGCAACACTTTGGCTAATTCTTCTTGAATAATGCCTGCTATTTTCTTTTGTCTGTTGTTTTCCATTAGTTTGTTTATTTATGGTGCAAAGATAGGGAATAATACTGATAATACCAAAAATGCCAAAAGAGCGGTAAAAATTAGGAAATTAGGAAATGAGAGAATTAGGAAATTAGCAGATTAGCAAATGGAGTAAATGTCAATAATACCACTAATCAACTTTGCCAAAGTTTCAAACTTTGGCAAAG